>JAFGVJ010000367.1 GCA_016938055.1 Prolixibacteraceae bacterium | reverse complement strand
GGGGCTATGCCCTTATCACCTGTCATTATGAAGACTTTGACCCTGATTTTGACGATGGCTTCAAAAATGGTATTCACCCTGCTTTTGCTGAAACCCGTAACGAAAGTTCTTGGGGAGCCATAGGCGCCTGGGCCTGGGGCCTGAGCCGCCTGCTGGATTTTGCCCTGGCCAACCCTGCCATTGACGGACAAAAGGTAGCAGTCATCGGTCATTCCAGGCTGGGGAAGGCGGCTTTGTGGGCAGCTGCACAGGATGAGCGCTTTGCACTGGTAGTGTCCAACAATTCGGGTTGCGGCGGGGCAGCCCTTTCGCGCAGGGAATTTGGTGAAACCATCGAACGTATCACCAATGTTTTTCCGCATTGGTTCTGCTCAAATCTGAGCACTTATGGAAACAGGGTGAATGCATTGCCGGTCGACCAGCACCAGCTCATTGCCTTGCTGGCGCCCCGGCCCGTGTACATTGCCAGTGCCGCTGAAGACCGCTGGGCCGATCCGCAAGGCGAATTCCTCTCCGCAGTGCATGCCACACCGGTTTACAAGTTGCTGGGAACTTCGGGCTTAACAACCAGTGTCATGCCTGCTGTTAATCAGCCGGTTTTTGGGCAGATTGCCTATCACGTCCGCAGCGGCGAGCACGATCTGACACCCTACGATTGGGAGCTGTACCTCGACTTTGCCGACCTGCATTTAAAGGATAAGTAGCAGGTTTGCAGGAAATGAAATCACCACGGAGACCATAAAGAAAACTCTGTGTCCCTCTGTGCGCTCTGTGGTAATAAAACATCAACATGAAAACGCAAAATCAATCATCATGGAGATCAATCAAGTAACTGAAAGAATCATCGGTGCTGCCATTGAAGTGCATCAACAACTGGGACCCGGATTGCTCGAAAGTGCTTATGAAGAATGTTTGTACTATGAACTGAATAATCAGGGGCTGCTTGTTAAAAAACAACTTGCATTGCCTTTGATTTATAAAGAAGTAAAGCTGGATGCCGGATACCGCATCGATTTAATGGTTGAGAATAAAGTAATTGTTGAAATTAAAGCAGTGGATGCGATTGCCGAAATTCATAAGGCTCAACTGATGACTTACATGAAATTGGCCAACATTAGGATTGGATTACTGATCAACTTTAATGTTAAACGATTAAAGGATGGGATTGTACGATGGATCATTTGAAATCGAAAGTATAATTTCACCACGGAGATCACAGAGAATCACAGAGAAATGAGAATAAACCCCGTGTTTCTCTGTGCGCTCTGTGGTAATAAAACATCAACATGAAAACGCAAAATGAATCATCATGGAGATCAATCAAGTAACTGAAAGAAGCACAGTTGCTATTGGTTTAAATAATCAATGATTGCCTGCAGGTCATTCTTCAATTTCACAAGGTCTTCTACCTGCAGCGGTCCTTTCATGAGGCCCTTGAACAGCGCTTCGGGTATTTGCCGGGCATCCTCCTGCAGGTCCCTTCCCTTTGGGGTGAGCTGCACAATCACCTTACGCTCATCGTCCTTCGATCGTTGCCGTTCAATGAGGCCCTGCTGTTCCATGCGCTTCAGCAGCGGGGTGATGGTGTTGGTATTCAGGATCAGTTTTTTGGCAATGTCGTTCACCGGCAGGAAGTCCTTTTCCCACAGGATCATCATTACCAGGTACTGCGGATAGGTGATGCCCAGTTGATCGAGGTGGGGTTGGTACTCCCTGGTGATGAGGCGCGAAGCCGCATACACCGGGAAACACAGCTGGTTCTCCAATTTTAATTGATCGTATGCCATAAACAATGTTTTATTCGCGGGTGATCAAAAGTAGTGAAAATGCTTCTATCACCCGCGATGGTGATGCTATCGGTGGAGGATGATGCTTCTGCTCCCTTCGGCGACTGCTTATTCGATGCTCTTGATGAATACCTCATCGACAGGTGAAACCGAAGGACCAAAATAGTGCATCAGCACACCCTGTTCGTTGATCACGTATTTGCTGAAATTCCAATCGGGCTCATGCGTGTTCCACCCGTTGGCTTCAGGCTTGGTGAGCCACTGAAAAACGGCCTGCTGTTCCGGGCCCTTGACCACCGCTCCTTTTTTGGCCACCGGAAAGGTAACGCCGTAATTGGCCTGACAGAAATGGGCTATTTCCTGGTCGCTTCCCTTTTCCTGACCGGCAAAATCATTGGCCGGAAAAGCAATGATCTCCAGCTTGTTTTCATACTTGAGCCGCAACAACTGCAGTTCGGCATATTGCCCGGTATAACCACAGTCCGATGCCGTGTTCACCAGCACCACTTTTTTCCCTCTGAGGCTGTCAAATTCAATGGTTTTTCCATTGTTTAAGGTGACCTTTAGTTCGTAAAACGATTGGAGGGGAACAAGTCCTTCGGTGTTGTGCAACACGGTGCCGTTCTTTCCTTTCTTGCCCAACTTGCGGATGGCGGGATAAAAAACCCGCAACATTTTTTGTTTGAATGTTTCACTCATTTTTTCATTGTTGGTGTTCAACACCGCGGTGTCGATCACCAGGGTGTCCTTGTTTGATGCTTTTTCCATTGCTTTGTTCATATTATTTTCTTGCGTGTTCCTGCGCTGCCTCCTTCAAATGCTCACCATTCAATGTCTTAAAGGAACATGTCGCAAACGACACAAAGATACACCCTTGTTTTATATCGCAAACGATACAAGTGTTATGCTTTTGTTAATTGATGCGCGTATTTTTGCTTACGATCGCTTAACTTTAGCGCACAGATGATCAACCTTAATTCAGCCGAAATGAAAAAAAAGCATTGTTCCGTTGGCTCTTGCAGTCTGCTGCTGGGCATTTTATTGTTTGTGCTTGTTCCTGCCCCGCTTGCAGGGCAGCAGTATGAAGCCAGTTGGGAATCACTCAACAGCCGTCCCGTACCGCAGTGGTTTGGTGATGCCAAATTCGGGATATTCATCCATTGGGGACTTTACTCGGTTCCCGCCTGGGCACCCGCCAATGCCGACATTGGTGTGTACGCCAAATACGCCGAATGGTACTGGTACCGAATTCACGACGACAGCGAGGCCGGGAAATTGTTTCGCGCCTATCACAACAACACTTACGGGGCCGATTTCAAGTACCAGGATTTTGCAGCCGATTTCAAGGCTGAGCATTTCGATCCGGCACAATGGGCCGAATTGTTTGGCAAAGCAGGGGCAAAATACGTGGTGTTGACCTCGAAACACCACGAAGGTTTCACCCTTTGGCCTAGTGAACAGAGCTGGAACTGGAACAGCATGGACCTGGGCCCGCATCGCGATTTGTGCGGCGAGCTGAGCACGGCCGTGAAGGCCGCCGGTCTGCACATGGGATTTTACTATTCCTTGTACGAGTGGTTCAACCCCTTGTATAAAAAGCATCCCGGGAAATATGTAGATGAGCACATGATCCCGCAAATGAAGGACCTGGTGCTGCGTTATGAGCCCGATGTGTTGTGGACCGACGGCGAATGGGACCATCCCTCCGAAACATGGAAAAGCACCGAATTTCTGAGCTGGCTTTACAACGAATCGCCCGTGAAAGACCGGGTTTGCGTGAACGACCGCTGGGGAAGCGAGACCCGGGGGAAACACGGCGGCTACTTTACCACCGAATACGGCCTGGTGCACCATGAAGAAGGAGTGAACTTGCAGCAAAAGCCCTGGGAAGAATGCCGGGGCATTGGCACCTCGTTTGGCTACAATCGGATCGAAACCCCCGAAAATTATTCCAGCACGGAGCAACTCCTTGAGCTGCTCATCCAAACCGTTGCCGCCGGTGGCAATTTGCTGCTCGATGTGGGCCCCACTGCCGATGGCCGCATCCCCGCGCTCATGCAGCAACGCCTGCTCGACCTGGGTGCCTGGCTGCAAGTGAACGGCGAGGCCATTTACGAGACCATCACCTGGGAAGGTGCCACGAAGACGAAAGATGTAGCTTCGGTATATTATACCCGAAAGGGAAACGACTTGTATCTGCTGACGACCCAATGGCCGGAACAAGCCCTCAGTGTTGAGGGTATCAAAAGGCCTGAAAAAGTTCAGCTTTTAGGTTTTAGTGGTACAGTAAAAACATCCTTCAAAGGCGCTAAGCTAAGCATTCAGCCTCCCGCAGTAAGCCCGCCCACTTTCAATGTATCAGGAGCATGGGTATTTAAGCTCGCAGGAGCATTGTAAAACCATACGCCGCAGCTTTGGATTTGCAGTATTACCCTGAAAAACGAAAGGCAAACTTTAGTTTTTACCCTGATTTTTTAAAGGCAGCTTTAGTTTTTACGCTGATTTTTTGAAAACGAACAAGAAATACTCGTAATCGTGCGCTTGTATCTGCTTGTAAGTACTGGAACCGATGGTGCCTGCAAAATTTAAGGCTGCTTTATGCAAAAATTTTGGGATGAGTTTCCCGACCAACTTCTGGCGGCGTTGGTGGTCAAGGTCCAATGCTTGGAGCACCTGATCGTTGATGGCTTGTTGTTCAATTTTGATAAAGCCAGTGTCTTCCAGTTGCTTTAACATGTCGGGATATTCATGACGGTATCTGAAATCGGTGAAAAGAAAATAGCCATCAGGTTTAAGAACTCGCTTTACTTCGGATAAAAACAGCGGGAAGTCAGGATACCGGTGCGATGATTCAACATTTAAAACACAATTGACCGAATGATCGGGCAAAGGTAAGGCCTGGGCGTTTCCTTGTAAAAACTTCAGCCCTTTTATTTTGTGGTGCTGATTGCCAAAGTTCACGGCACGTTGGTCAAGG
>JAFGVJ010000366.1 GCA_016938055.1 Prolixibacteraceae bacterium | reverse complement strand
TGCTGTTGCTGCTGCTGTTGTTGATATTGTTGTTGCTGAGGTTGACGACGTTCGTCGGATCTGCTTTTATCGTCGCGATAATCATTGCGATTGTCAGGTTTCCCCTTGCTTCGGTCACCCGGGAAAGGAGAATTTTCGTATTTCTTATTGCCCGCTTGATTGCTATCGTTACGCTTAACAAATTCCTTACGCTCAGGGTTAAATGCCTGTTCACGTGGTTTTTGAACCGGCACTTGTTGTGGTTGCTTTTCTGGTGCAGCATCGGCAACCGGTTTTTCAACAGCTTCGGGTTCAGGTTTTTTGTCGAATTTCTTGAGTTCAACTTTTTCTTCCCGTTTTTGGGAAATACGAGCCCGCTTTCGCTTATATCCCTGATCTTCATTCGGTTTTTTCTCGAATGATGCAGGTTTTTTTACGGATTCAGACTCAGAAAACTTACTGTCTTTTAATTTTCCTTCAGATGCTAAAATAGCCTGAGTATCAAGAATCTTATAAATGAGTTCCTGTTTCTTGAATTTCTCAACTTTTTTGATCTGAAGTTCCTGAGCTATTTCCCGGAGTTCGGGAACCAACTTCTTGTTGAGTTCTAAAATATCGTACATACTGAGATCGTTTCAGCCAAAAATAATGACATACTGGCTGTATTTTTAAATTTTTTTGATTGATGAAAAATATGGAAATGTAGAATGAGTGCTTACAAACTTAAGAGATTTTCGTTGCAATAATACATCAATAACAATTAATAAACAAAAAAGATCAATGATTTTTCTTTTTTCTTCAGAATATCCCCTGCTTGTTATATGATGATTGGATTATTTTATAAACCATTCGCGGCTTTTATTGTTACTCCTCACAAAGTTTCTTTAACTTTGCCAACTTTCATTAAAAACATTTATTAAGATTAAAGATATGAACATTTCCATCAATAAAATGGTGACGCTGAGCTATACACTCAGAGAAGGAAACGTAAACGGTGAGATCATTGAACAGACACCAACTGAACAACCTTTACAATTTGTATTCGGGCTAGGCAGCATGCTTCCTATGTTTGAATCGAACCTGGCCGGTTTGGAACAAAACCAGGCATTTGAAATGAATTTGAAAGCCAAGGATGCCTATGGCGAAATTGATGAAGATGCCATCGTTGATTTGTCGAAAGACATTTTTATTATCGATGGCGTGTTTGACGAACAACGCTTTAGTGTTGGGAGCCAGGTCCCCATGCAAACTTCCAACGGACAACGATTGAATGGACGTGTCATTTCCATAGACGACAACACCATTACCATGGATTTTAACCATCCATTGGCCGGGGTTGATTTGCATTTCGAAGGGAAAATACTGGAAGTACGTGAAGCAACACCTGAAGAACTGGCTCCATCAATGGGCTGTGGTTGTGGGTCAGGTGGTTGTGGATCAGGGAGCTGTGACACTGACGACCATCATCACGATCATGAACACGACCATGCAGGCTGTGGCTGTGGATCAGGAAGTTGCGGATGCTAAAACCTTTATCTGATGAATTCCTTTGGTCAACTTTTCAGATTAACATCTTTTGGAGAATCGCACGGTGCAGGTATTGGTGGCATCATTGACGGTTGTCCTGCCGGTATACAGCTCAATTTGGATGCCATCCAGGCTGAATTGAATCGCCGTAAGCCCGGTCAGTCAAAAATTACGACCCAACGGAACGAAACGGATACCGTAGAATTTTTTTCCGGTATTTTTGAAGGACAAACCACTGGTACCCCCATTGGCTTTTTCATCAGAAATAAAGATCAGCATTCGAACGATTACAACAACCTGAAAGATGTTTTCAGGCCTTCGCATGCTGATTATACCTATCAACAGAAATACGGCGTGCGCGACCATCGTGGTGGCGGCCGCTCTTCGGCACGAGAAACCATCGCACGCGTTGTGGCTGGTGCCATTGCGCGGCAATTATTGCAGAGGCAGAACATTCGCATCCAGGCCTATGTCAACAGCGTGGGTTCCATCGAACTGGACAAACCTTATACCCTGCTCGATTTATCAAAAACCGAATCGAACATTGTACGTTGCCCAGATGCTGAGACTGCTGAAAAAATGATTGAACGCATTGAAGAAGCCGGTAGAAACCACGATACTGTAGGTGGCACCATTTCGTGCGTGATCACTGGCGTTCCTGTTGGTTGGGGTGCTCCCGTGTTCGACAAACTGCATGCAACATTGGGTTTTGCAATGCTGGGAATCAATGCGGTAAAAGGATTTGAGTATGGTTCGGGTTTTGAAGGGACCAAACTGAGTGGCAGTGAACACAACGATGTGTTTATCAATGACAAAGGCAATGTTAAAACTCTGACCAATCATTCGGGAGGCATCCAGGGTGGTATTTCAAACGGTCAGGACATTTACTTCAAAGTAGCCTTCAAACCCATTGCCACTTTGTTAAAGGAACAAAAAACCATTGATCAGTCGCTGAACGAAACAACCATCAATCCTAAAGGCCGACATGATCCCTGCGTGTTGCCCCGTGCCGTTCCCATTGTGGAAAGCATGGCCGCGCTGGTGTTGGCCGATCATTATTTAATGAGCAAATTATCGAAAATATAAGCTGATCCCGATCCACTCCGATCGGGATTTTTTTTTATTTCATTGGGATGAATGTTGAGCCAACACTTGTTCACCTTCGGTAGAAGCTATCACAGCAGCACCACAACTGTCGCTCCAAACATTCACCACCGTTCGCAACATATCCAACGGCCGATCCACCACCAAAATCAAACCGACGGCTTCTTCGGGTAAACCAACTGCTTTCAGAATAATGACTATTGCCACCAGGCTGGCTGATGGTATCCCGGCTACTCCAATAGAAGTTAACAGCGCCACAATCACCACCGTAAGTTGCATACCAAAAGAAAGTTCAATTCCATAGGCCTGAGCAATGAACATGGCCGACATGCATTCGTAAAGGGCAGTACCATCCATGTTCACTGTAGCCCCCAGCGGCAGAACAAAACTGGAAACTTTGTTGGAAACACCGGCATTTCTGACCCCTTCGATTGTTTCGGGTAAGGTGGCCGACGAGGAACTGGTTGAAAAGGCCGTAAGCAAAGCTTTCGACATGATTTTCATAAAGCGGTAGGGATTGATCTTCCCAACTACATATACGATAGAAACGGTTGTGACCAACAAATGAAATAAAAGCCCAATAACTACCAACACAGAAAATTTCAAAAGCGGTGCCAATGCATCAAAACCTGTTTCACTCACTGTTTTGGCGACCAGACCCAACACCCCAATAGGAGCAATTTTCATCACCAAATTGGTGATTTCCAGCATGATTTCATACACGCCATTCCAAAAATTGAGCTGGACCTTATGGACCTTTGTCGAAAGTTTACGAAGAAAAAATCCAAATAAGATGCTGAATGTAATCAAACCCAACATCTGGCCTTCCACAGCTGCCTGAAAAATATTGGGAGGTACCATTTTAATGAAAATATTGTACAATTCGCTTTGGTCCCTGTGTTGAAAATTCTGAAGTTGTTCGGTACTCAAAGGCGTCAGCGCCAGTAAATCCCTGGCTGGTTGCCCTTGAATAATGCCGGGTTGAAACAAATTCACCAACACTAAACCAGTAAGAATTGCCAATGAGCTGGTCACGGTATAATAGGCAATGGTTTTCAGTCCCAACCTTGCAAAACCACGCTCCGAAGCAATGTTGGATACCCCGGTAATGATGGCCGAAACGATGAGCGGAACCACAATCATTTTAAGGGCATTCAGAAAAATTGTTCCTGAAAAATCAAAGAATCCTGAAAGATTGATGATCCCATCTTCTCCAAAGTACATGCCCAGTGGAACAGATAAAGCCAGTGCTATCAAAATTTGCCAGTGCAGTGCAATTTTCTTCATGGTAAAAATTTTGTTGACGATATTAATCAAAATTATTTAAAACATGAATTTATAAATATGTTTAATAAACAATATCACTCGAAGGTTGAAGTAAAAATAATGGCATTTACTGCTTTAAAATATAATTTTTTATTTATTTTCGGCTCGATAAACAAGGGTGTGTATGAGGCAACTGAAAATTACAAAGCAGGTAACGAACAGGGAAACGTTATCGCTTGACAAGTATTTGCACGAGATTGGGAAGGTTGATTTGCTTTCACCCGAAAAAGAAGTTGAACTTGCCAAACGCATTAAAAAAGGTGACCGCGAAGCATTTGAACAGTTGATCAATTCAAATCTTCGCTTTGTTGTTTCTGTAGCAAAACAATATCAAAACCAAGGACTTACTTTACCCGATCTGATCAACGAAGGCAACCTTGGCCTGATCAAAGCAGCACAACGTTTTGATGAGACCCGTGGTTTTAAATTCATTTCCTATGCAGTTTGGTGGATTCGTCAATCCATTTTACAGGCGCTGGCCGAACAAGCCCGTATTGTTAGGCTGCCACTCAATAAAATTGGCTCCATCAACAAAATCAATAAAACTTTTAACCAGTTGGAACAAGAATTCCAACGTGAGCCTACCGCAAAAGAAATATCGGATATACTGGATTTGACTCCCGAAGTGATTGAAGAGGCCATCAAAGCATCGGGGCACCATTTGTCAATGGATGCACCCATTCGCGACGACGATGGCAACAACATGTATGATGTGTTGCTGAACATGGATACACCCAGTCCCGACAAGGGCTTGCTCAACAATTCCCTGCAACAGGAAATTGAACGCTCATTGGCCACATTGGGTGAACGCGAAAGTGAAATCATTCGTTATTACTTTGGCTTAAACGGTACCCGTCCGCATACACTGGAAGAAATTGGTGAAGTTTTTGGACTTACCCGTGAAAGGGTTCGACAAATCAAGGAGAAAGCCATCAAAAAATTAAAGAACAATTACCGTAACAAATTACTGAAAAGTTACCTGGGTGAATAACAACAAAGCTCCTTTAAGGGGCTTTGTTGTTTTTAACGGCATAAAAGCACTATTTTTGAACTCAAAACCCGATTCTATCCTATGAAAAGAATTGTAGCCCCTTCTGTATTATCTGCCAATTTTTTGGAATTGGGAAAAGATATTGAAATGCTGAATAACAGCGAGGCAGAATGGATCCATTACGATGTGATGGACGGGGTGTTTGTCCCCAACATTTCGTTTGGTCTTCCCATTCTGGAACAAATATCCTCCATGACCAACAAATTGATCGATGTGCATTTAATGATTGAAGACCCTGATCCTTATATAGTTCCCTTCAAAAAAGCCGGGGCCGGCAACATCACGGTTCATGTGGAAACCTGCAGACACCTGAACCGCAGTATCCAACTGATCAAGGAACAGGGAATCATGGCCAGTGTTTGTCTGAACCCGCACTCCCCTGTTTCCATGCTGGAAGAAATTCTTACAGAGGTTGATATGGTACTGCTCATGTCAGTGAACCCGGGCTATGGTGGCCAAAAGTTTATTGAGACGAGCTTCGAAAAGGTAAAAAAATTACGGAAAATGATTGACCAGCAAGGACTCAAAACCTTGATTGAGGTTGATGGAGGAGTCAACCTTGAAACCGGGAAAAAATTATTCGAAGCTGGAGCCAATGTGTTGGTATCGGGCAGTTATGTTTTCCATGCTGAAAACCCGTCATTGCAAATTGCTACCTTGCTCAATGTTTAAAAATTGTTGAGAACTCTTTTTGCATAAATACCAGCCAATTAATAATTTAGCAGCATTATTCATCAGGAGAAGATATGAGAGCCGAAGACACATACGATAGCCTGGAGGAGGTATTGAGCAACATTCCGGATAACTACAAGATCATGGAGGAAACCATTGATCTTGAAATCCAGAAAGCATATTTTCGTTTCAGCAAAACAATTACCATTGACAGTGACAAGGATCAGGCTGCTCAACTTATTCGCGATTTGAACGAACCAGGCAAATCAGGCGATGAACTGAAAACCCTGTTAATCAAGCTAGCCATGCTCGATTCTGTGAAAGCCTACAGAGCTATTGAGGCTTACCATCAGCATGCTGAACCAGGATTGAAAGAATGGGCCTTGTTATCGTTACAACAAAGCAGAATGCTTTTGCAAAGTACACTCACCGGACAACAACAGGTATTTATTTCCACCGGTCTGGGCGGTAAAGCAGACAAACTCAGGTATTTTCTGATTTTTCCTTATCATTTAAAGGATCAGCTTCACTCAATACAGGCTAAAACTTTAGAGGATGAACTGCATTTCTTTATAGAACGTTACAACGGGGAAGTTGAAAGTGTCGATCGGCAAGAAAAATTCAGCACTGCTACAGTCTTACTCCCATTGCGTGCCAACATTCCGGCCATTATTCAGGAGCTGATTGATGAGTGCAACCAGTATGGAAATTTTCTATCCGACGATGTACTGATTACCAACATGAAGAAATTCACACAGGAAGAGATTCTAAAACTACTGAAAAATGATTTCAAAAAATAAAGTTAATCTGGCCATTCAGGTATTGCCACAATCCAACACAAAACATCCTTATGCTATTGTAGACAAAGCCATTGAGGTAATACAACAATCGGGGTTAAATTACCAGGTATGCCCATTCGAAACTGTGGTGGAAGGAAGCTGGGACGAAGTGATGGCTTTGGTTCAAAAGGTTCATGAAGCCTGTTATCAAAACGAAACTGACAAAATGATGATGTATCTTAAAATCCAATCAAGTAAGGATGAAGACCTTAGCATTGAAGATAAAATGCATCAATATCATTAAATAAAATTCGGTAAAACGGAATCAATTAAGTTGGTCAATAATTTGGAAGTAAAACCCGATTCTTTTATATTTGCACCGCATTAAAACAAAGGTCCTGTAGCTTAATGGATAGAGCATCTGACTACGGATCAGAAGGTTGGGGGTTCGAGTCTCTCCAGGATCACAAAGGTTATCGCAAGCTGCGATAACCTTTTTTGTTTCACCTTTTTCAACTTCGATGTTCAGCCCAACAATATCCAAATTTTTGATATTTTCGTATTCATGAAATTGTTATGGAACGAACATGTTTGCTGAAAGATACAAATACAAATGAAAGAAAAGATCAAAACCCTGTTTGCCATGCTGACCCGTGCCGACCAGCTTGAACTCTTGCGGGAATTGACCAGCAACACCGAAATTGAAAACCCTGTCACAAAGTTGAATGAGCTGTGCCAGATTCAATACGGGCAAAACATTGTTTTTCAGGTAACAAATACAGGCACCGACGGAGCACCACAGATTCTTGTGAAACTCACAACCCCCTGGGGTGAATTCGAATACATGGCCATCAATCAAAAAATTGCAAAAGCCAGAACTTCCGAAATGGCCCTGGAAGCACTGTATGCTCAGTTGGGAAAAGAATAATTCAACTTTGCTCTAATCAGTTATGTCATACTGTTCTTATGTAGCCATTGCATGGTAAATCATCAGAAATGACCAGGCATTGTTGGCATAATGCAATATGACTGCCAACCAAATGGTTTTGGTTTTATACGTAACAAAGGCCATGAGCGGACCAAATACAAAACCTGTATAACACAATTGCTTAAGCAGTTCAAGCGTATCGACAAAAAAGATGTTTTTCAAATGCCACAAGCCAAAGAGCAACGAAGAGAAGATAATTGCTTTTGTAACTGAATAATTTTTGAGTAAAAGTCCAAAAATGACACCCCTAAAAAGTATTTCCTCATAAAAAGGTGCGAACAAGGTTTCGAAATAAAACGAAGTAGTCCGACCAAACAGTGATCCAGTTTCAATAAGGCATATTTTTCCCAGAATGGCAATAAAAATAAACAGGATAACCATTGTAGCAATCTGGATGAAGGGTGTGAAAAACCAGATTTTCTTAAATTGAAGGTACTCTTTGATCATGATCTATTTGTTCGATGTTGTGGATTAAAATTACACTCTAGTTTTATCTTGTAAAGTTTTTATCTTGTAAAGTTTTCGACCAAAAGTGTCTCGATTAAAAAGGGTGAATCGACTTTTACTCTTGATTTTTTATGAAAATACTGGCACTAAAACCTGCAATTATAATACTTTTGCCCCATGCTTAAAACCATTACCATT
>JAFGVJ010000066.1 GCA_016938055.1 Prolixibacteraceae bacterium | reverse complement strand
CCACCATAGCAACGTTTTCTATAAACATGCAAACCCTCCGGGTTTAGCCCTGACGGGATTTGAAATGACCCCGGAGAGGTTGTATGTTTATAGAAAGCAACACGAAATTTGAATTTTCATTTGCTGCATTTTGGAATTTATCCCGCTATATTTGTGCTTCATTTTAAAAGCTTCAGCACATGATTCTTTCCGGAAAAGAAATTGAAAAACGATTGAACAAGGATATTTTCATTGAACCTTACAACCCGGCTCAACTCAACCCCAACAGTTACAACCTGAAATTGCACAACCGGCTGCTGGTTTATGACAACAACGAGCTGGACATGAAAAAGGAAAATACCGCCTCGGAACTGTTCATCCCCGAAGAGGGTTTGTTGCTCGAAACCAATAAATTGTACCTGGGCCGCACCCTGGAGTATACCCGCACCGAAAACCTGGTTCCCATGCTCGAAGGACGTTCTTCGATTGGCCGCCTGGGCATGTTTATTCACGTAACCGCCGGTTTTGGCGATGTGGGTTTTGCCGGTTTCTGGACCCTGGAAATTTTCTGCGTACAACCCATCAGGATTTATGCAGGCGTTGAAATATGCCAGATCTATTACCACGACCTGCTGGGCGATTATGAAAAATACAAAAGCGGAAAATATCAAAACAACAATGGTATACAACCCAGTTTATTGTTTAAGGATTTTGAACCCCTCCCAACCTCCCCTAAAGGGGAGGAGTAATTTCTACCTGAATTGAAAGTACTTAACTCCATATGGTCATTTATTAAGAAGCTTCTTAGCTATCCAATACTGGGATTGGTGTACTTCTATAAATACGCCATTTCGCCTTTGACACCTCCCTCGTGCAGGCACGTCCCCACCTGTTCTAATTACATGATCGAAGCCATCAAAATACACGGGCCATTCAAGGGTTTTTGGCTGGGGATCAGACGCTTGTCGAAGTGTCACCCCTGGGGTACCCATGGCTATGATCCTGTTCCTCCCCGCAAAATCATTGAAACCGATCATTTCCATCCCCGAAAAGTCCGCAATAAATAATTGGCAAAGCAGCCCCGGGGATATGATTTAATCGACCGAAAAACTAAATTTGTATTGTGTTGTTACTTGAACTTGAATCAAAAATCATTGTACAATGAAAA
The DNA here is from genome assembly GCA_016938055.1 of Prolixibacteraceae bacterium. Lineage (GTDB taxonomy): Bacteria > Bacteroidota > Bacteroidia > Bacteroidales > Prolixibacteraceae > Roseimarinus. The sequence continues at coordinate 9,281 of JAFGVJ010000066.1, read as the reverse complement.
GAATCGCGCTGATCATACTGATAGCCATCTTGTTTTCAGCCTGTCAGACAGGCAAGAAAAAGGAGTTGGAAAAAAACACCATCACAGTAAGTATTCTTCCCCAAAAATATTTTGTGGAACAGATTGCCGGCACACAGTTTCCCATTAACGTGATGCTTCCTCCCGGTTCGAGCCCCGACGATTACGAACCTACCGCCAAACAGGTACAGGAACTGAACAATTCGCTGTTCTACTTTTACGTAGGCCATTTAGGTTTTGAAAAATCGTGGATGAAAAAATTCAACGAAGCAGTGAAGGATGTCAATTACATCTCGTGCAGCAACGGCATTGACCTGCTCAGGGGCGATGAACACGATCATCAACACGGGGAAGAAGAAGTTCACAAACATGGTACCGATCCTCACATCTGGATGTCGCCCGAGAATGTAAAAACCATTTCGCGAACCATAGCCAATGCCCTGAGCAGGCAATATCCCGATAAAGCGGCCGAATTTGAAGCCAACCTGCGAACCTTTATTTCACGCATCGACATGCTCGACAACTCCATCAGAACTGAACTGAACGATACCACCCACAATTCCTTCATGATTTTTCATCCGGCCCTGGGCTATTATGCACGCGATTATCACCTGGAGCAGTATTCCATTGAATACGAAGGAAAATCGCCCAGCACTGCCCACATGAAAAAAATGGTAGACCTTGCCCGTGAGCGGAACATCACTACCATTTTTATCCAAACCCAGTTTGAAACGGCAAAGGCCGAAGCCATCGCCAACGAAATTGGGGCTGAAATTGTTGTGGTAGATCCCCTGGCGGAAGATTGGCTGGCCGAAATGTATTCACTCACCAAAAAAATGAAAACCGCACTGGGCGATTGATGCAACAGCTGTTAGAAATAAAGCACCTTACGGTCAACTATGGTAAAATTGTTGCCCTGGAAAATGCCTCCATGAGCATTCGGGAGCATGATTTTATCGGGGTGATAGGGCCTAACGGTGGCGGTAAAACTACGCTGCTCAAGTCCATTTTAGGTTTGATTGAACCTACGGCAGGAGAAATTATCTTCTCAAAAAATTTGGAAGAAGGTCAAAGCCAGATTGGTTATCTGCCGCAATTCAACAAGTTCGACAACCGTTTTCCCATCAGTGTTTCAGCGGTGATCCTTTCGGGGATCATGGGCAAAAATAACCGTACCCGGCTCAACGGAACTGCCAACCGCGAAAAAGTGAAACAGATTCTGGAGCAATTAAGCATTAGCCACCTGGCCAACAAACCCATTGGTGAACTTTCGGGCGGACAGATGCAACGGGTTTTTTTAGGCCGTGCTTTGGTGGCCAATCCCAAACTCCTTATTCTTGACGAACCAGACACTTATGTCGACAATCAGTTTGAGCATGAGTTGTACAAAATTTTACAGGAGCTGAACCGCAACATGGCCATTTTGCTGGTATCGCACGATGTGGGGACCATCAGTGCCCACGTGAAAAGCATCGCCTGCATCAACCGTCATTTGCATTACCACCCTTCCAATATCATTTCGCCCAGACAGCTGGCGGCTTACAACTGTCCCATTCAGATTATTACACACGGCGATGTTCCCCACACGGTGCTGGGAACCCACGACCACGAACATCCTCACGAACATCAACACCAGGGGAAATGATTGAACTCTTCAACTACGATTTTTTCAGGAACGCCCTGCTGGCTGCCTTATTGGCATCCATTGCCTGTGGCATTATTGGCACCTACATTGTTTCCCGCCGGCTGGTGTTCATCGGTGGCGGTATTACCCATGCTTCATTCGGCGGCATTGGCATTGCCTATTACCTTGGCCTGAATCCGCTTTTGGGAGCTGCCGTATTCGCTGTTCTTTCAGCCTTCGGCATCAACTATTTTTCAAGTTCGGGCAAAATCAGGCAGGATTCATCCATCGCCATCTGGTGGTCACTGGGTATGGCCCTGGGCATCATTTTCATTGCCCTCACACCCGGATACGCCCCTAACCTGATGAGCTTTCTTTTCGGTAGTATTCTCACAGTCACCCGGGCCGACCTGTTTTACATGGCCCTCATCACCCTGGCAACCATCATGCTGTTTACCCGCTATTTCCGATTGATCCTCACCATTTCGTTCGATGAAGAATACGCCATTACCCGCAACCTGCCGGTACATTTTTTCAATTATCTGCTCATGGCGCTCAGTGCCCTGGTCATTGTCATCAGCATCCGCATTTCGGGGGTCATCCTGGTTTTGTCCCTGCTCACCCTGCCACAATCAACTGCCAACCTGTTTTCCAAAAACTTTAAAACCATCATGTGGGCATCCATCATCCTTGGATTCATTGGCATGATTAGTGGTTTGTACCTCTCCTACTACACCAACCTGCCATCAGGAGCCACCATTATTTTGGTGCTGACGGCCTTTTTCGGGTTGGGAAAAGTGCTGAGTCTTTTCAGGCAATAGCAAGTTCAATACGAATCCTTTGCTTTAAGTTTTTCCATCAAATTCCTTAATTTCGACATTAAAATCAACATTCATGAAATACCTGTTCTTCCTGCCGATCATCATTTTTTCCTTTTCAGCTTTTGCCGGGAAAGTCACCATCCGCATTACGGCTTTGCCCGCCAATCATCCTTACGATCAGCCGGTTTATCTGGCAGGCAGCATCAATGGCTGGGATCCGGCCAGCGAAGCCTATCGGCTGACCTTGAACGAAGATCAGACTTATTCCATTGAATTGGAGACCAGCGGTGCCATGGCTTTCAAATTTACCCGGGGTGGCTGGGAGATGGTTGAAAAAGGAAACGGATGTGCCGAAATTGGGAACAGAAATCTCAATGCTGATAACGATTCGATCTACACAGCAACAATCATCAACTGGGCCGATTTATGTTCTGGCGGCCATTCGCCTTCGAGCACAGCAGCCGAAAATGTTTCCATCATGGACGAGGCTTTCTACATGCCCCAGTTTGACCGCTCGCGCCGGATATGGATTTACCTGCCGCCCGATTATGAAACATCTGATCAACATTATCCGGTGTTGTACATGCACGATGGCCAGAACCTGTTCGATGCTGCTACATCGTTTGCCGGCGAATGGCAGGTGGATGAAAGCCTGAATGCCCTTATCGAAGCAGGTGCCCCGGCGTCCATAGTGGTTGGCATCGAAAATGGAGGGGCCTCACGCATTGCCGAGTATACCCCATGGAGCAACCCCAATTATGGCGGTGGGGAAGGCGAGAAATACGTTGATTTTCTGGTAGAAACCCTGAAACCGGCCATCGATGCACGTTACCGCACCCTCCCCGACAGGGAAAATACCGGCATTGCCGGAAGTTCACTGGGCGGACTGATCTCGTGGTATGCCGGGCTCAAACATCAGGAAGTATTCGGGAAAATTGGTGTTTTTTCTCCTTCCTTCTGGTTTTCCGACTCGTGCTATATTCTTGCTGCCGAAACTCCTCAACAGTTTGATACCCGCTTCTATTTTGTGGCTGGCGGAAAAGAAGGAAGCGATAACGAGGTGGTGGATGCCTGTGAAAGTATGATGAGCGTGATGCAAAATGTGGGCTATTCGGCTCAAAACATGGCCCTTTCGGTTAACCCCGATGGCACACACAGCGAATGGTTCTGGCGCAGTGAGTTTCCCGGATGTTATCGCTGGTTATGGGGAGTGGAAACAAACAGGCCTGAAAAAGAAGCGCCTGCTTTCAGCTTGTACCCCAATCCGGCAAGCGACAGTGTAAGCATCGACTGGCCCGGAGAAGCATTTGAAGTGACCATGTTCAGTCAGGAAGGAAAAACGGTGTATCAACAGGTTCACAACGGAAACAGAGTTGTGTTGTCCATGAAAACCCTTTCATCAGGAATATACCTTGTAAAATGTGCCGACAAGAACACTACCCACACCCGTAAACTGATGGTTCAGCACCCTTAAGAGCCAGTTTTAGCCTGCATCAAACGATTGATTTCATCAGCCAAAAAGAGCGAAAACCTTTCGGCTGAAGGCTTGTCGAGATGGCTGCCGTCGTAGGTTGAATAGTTGTACCATGGAACATTCACCCAACGGCCGCCAGCCGATTCAATGCCTGCTTTGATGGCTGCTTCGTTGTAAAGTCCCATGTTTTCTTCGAGCTGGCGCATGCCTGAAGTAAGCGGCGGACGGAAAGCCAATACCCATATTCCATCTTCGGTCCAAGCTTTTACCTGTTGATAAAGAGCTTCCAGTAATTGATCATTAACCTGAAAATTCCTGAAATCTTTCTCATACAACGGAAGGGCTTCAGTGGTATCGGCCGGGAACTTGTCTGATTCCACATAACCATTCATATGGTAGTCGCTTCGGTAGTATGTTGTTGCTTTCTCCGCTTTCCATGCAGCCTTCAAGGCTTCGGGCGAAGTGGCCGAAAACCAGTACAAAATCGGGTTCAGGTACAAGCGTTCCAACACTTCCTCACGCGGACGGTTCACCTCCTGCAGGTATTGTTCGTTGTTTTGGGTATACGCCGTTACCGTGTTGGCCGATATTCCCAAAACCAGCACCCTTTGCCCTTTTGCAGCCAGTTTTTCTTCAGCAGCTTTCAGCATCATCGGGTTCAACCCTCCGTTGGAATAGCCAAAGTTCAAAACTTCCATTTCGGGGAGCTGCTCTTCCATGACCTCAGGCGAAATACCCCTGTAAACCCTGGAATCGCCCAAAAGCACCACCTGGTACTTTGCCGGGGCAAAAGTTTTCCGGGCCCAGAACATATCAGCCAGGTATTTTTCTTTGTTTTTGGGCATCACCAGGCTGAGCATGCCAAGCATGAGGGCCGCCAGTATCAGGGTTCGTGTGATATCGGGTGTATGCTTCATGGTTTAAAATTGAAAATAAATAAATTCACTTCCTGAGCCCCTGAAATAGATGATCACCACAATGATCAAGGCATAGAAAATCATCTCGGCCCGGGGTGACAGCGGCTTCAGCTTTTTATTTAATTGAAGTCCTGCAAACAGTTCCCGCAGAACCATCAGCACCATGAAGACCGTTCCATTCAGTCCCCAACCCAGGTCCAATGCTCCCCTGAAGGAAAACATCAGCTTCAGAATGTCGACCGCCTGCCCGATGGATTCAGCACGGAAAAACACCCAGGCAACTAAAACCTGAACCGACACGATGAACCAGGCCAACATTCGCAGGGTTCCTGATTTCTTGAGGCGCTCGGGCCAGGAAGTGATTTTTTCGATGCTTGAGAAAAGGGCATGCAGCGCACCCCACACCACAAAGGTCCACGCGGCTCCATGCCACAAACCCGAAACCACCATGGTGATCCAAAGGTTAAGGTGCGATCGGAACACCCCCAATCTGCTCCCACCCAGCGGGATGTAGAGATAATCGCGGAACCAGGTCGACAGGGAAATGTGCCAGCGGGTCCAGAATTCTCGCAGGGAAGTTGAAATGTAGGGATGATTGAAATTGTCGGGAAAATCGTAACCCATCCATTTTGCCAGTCCGCGGGCAATGTCGCTGTATCCGGCAAAATCGCAATAAATCTGAAAGGCAAAAGCCATGATGATGCCCCACCAGTACATGGAAGAAGGATTCAATTCAGGGGCACTGAAAGCTGCAACAACCAGGGGTGCCAGGTTATCAGCAATCACCATTTTCTTGAAATAACCCCGTACAATCAATTGAAAGCCTGCCCATTTTTCTTCTTTGCTTACCTTGGTTACCCTCAGCATCTGGGGCAACATTTCCTTTGCCCGCACAATGGGTCCTGCCACCAGCTGCGGGAACATGGACAAATAGGCAAAGAAATGCAGCACATTTCTGGTAGGTTCAAGCCTGTTACGGTACACATCGAAGGTGTAACTCATGCTTTGAAAAGTATAAAAGCTGATTCCTACCGGGGTTATTAAAAAGAAATCGGGGATCTGAGCCACCAATGAAAAGGCTCCGTTCAATCCAAACAGTTGGTCCAGATTGCTGGCAATGAAACCCGAATATTTGAAAACCGATAATGACCCGATGTTGGCCAGCACCGAAATAATCAGCAACAATTTCTTGTGCCGCTGAAAACGGTACATGCCCAGTGCAGCCAAGTAATCGACCAAACCACTGAAAAGGATCAGGAAAAGAAAACGCCAGTCCCACCAGCCATAGAAGAAAAAGGAGGCCATGGTTAGCCAGAGCAAACGGCCTTTGACCCGATGTCCCATGAGTTTGCTCACCACAAAAAAAATCAGCGCGAAAACTACAAATATGAGTGAATTAAACAGCATGGGTATAAAAATAGAAATTTATGTAAAGGGAAAGCGAAAGGGGACCTGAACTTTTATGTAGTTCAAAAGTAGCATACAATCTTCCTGTGCAAATGGAAATTATTTAGAAATAGCACCAATAGGTTCTGAATTTTCCTTTTGAATTGATTTCGAGGGCAGGAAAAGGAACTTTCACATAGTTAAGGGCAGTGAACAGGCCTTTTAAGATTTTAGAATTGCTTGGAATTTTCTCCCAATCGAGATCCAGTGAAAGCAGAAACTGACGAGTCCTGTCATATTCCGGCAATCGAACCCCACGATAATACGATCTGTTCTCGAATTCTCCCAACATGCCATTGGCGCTGTACCCCAACGCTACATTCAACCATGGTGGTAATTTCGATTGCAAGCCAAGCCGATTGGCATTGAAACTGAGCCAGAAAGTATGGCTGTTATAATCGTAAAGAAATTTTTCGGCTACGTTGTTTCCGAGATATCCATTCACCTGATAAGACATTTCGGATGGATAAAAACTCATTTTAAAGCGAGCTAGCTGCTCATTAAAAACCAATTCCTGGCCTGTCATCAACAAACAACCAGCGGCATTGGCCAGCATATCGCCCCACGAAAAGCCCCAGCCTTCGTATAAAGCATCAAAGACTTCGATGGGTGTTTGCAGCAAGAGGCCCATTCCTCCACCATACAACAAAGCTTGATTTTTAGTGAGCCCGGCTTTGCGATACCATCGATATGCCAGGTAACTCTCGCTGTAGGCTGCAAACGAATGTCCCAATTTATCCATCTGAAGATACCCTTTGTTGTCGTTGTAAAAATGAAATGGAACCTTTTGGTGATCATGATACCATCCATATTGCAGAAAAGCCATTCCGCCCAGGTAAACTGAGCCCTGGGTAATGCCCGCAGCTGTTAAAACAGACCGATTGATGGTCGTTTTTTGGGTGGTACTATCGGGCAAAATATCTGCTAATGCCTGTAAATGAGTTATGAATACAAGCAGGATAATGGCGGATATTTTTAAAAAATAGTTCAACTTCTAACTATAAAAATTGAAACAAAAAATAAGGAACCAGATCTATTTTTTCAGGGTCCATTCAAAACCATCTTTCTTGTCCTTGATCTCGAAACCAAGTGCCGTCAATTCATTCCTGATCCTGTCCGAAGTTGCCCAGTCCTTGTTGGCTTTGGCTTCCATCCGTAGGTTCAGCAGCAGCTCCACCACCCCGTTCAGTATGCCTTGCTGGCTGGCAACTGCTGTTTCGGGCTGTTGAAGCCCTAAAATGTCGAAAACAAAATCGTGATAGAGTTTTTTCAATTTGACCAGATCATCGGCATCGATGCTTTCTTTTCCATCGTTGATGGCATTGATCATCCGCACGCCATCGAAAAGATTGGCAACCACGATGGGACTGTTGAAATCATCGTTCATGGCTTCGTAGCATGCTTTGTCCAGGCTTGCCACATCGACCGTTGAGTTCGTCGAAACAGGGAGTATATCAAGCAATTCAACCGCTTTCATCAAACGCTCCAAACCTTTTTCGGCTGCTTTCAGCGCTTCGTTCGAAAAATCAAGCGTACTGCGGTATTGAGCCTGCAACATAAAAAAGCGAATCACCATGGGCGAATAGGCCTGATCGAGCAGGGGGTGAGTTCCCGAAAAGAATTCATCCAACAGGATAAAATTTCCCAGCGATTTACCCATTTTTTGCCCGTTGATGGTGATCATGTTGTTGTGCATCCAGTAGCGGACACTATCGTGGCCCAGGGTAGCACAACTCTGGGCAATTTCAGCCTCGTGGTGCGGGAACATCAGGTCCATACCGCCACCATGAATGTCGAAGGTTTCGCCCAGGTATTTGGTGCTCATGGCAATGCACTCGGTATGCCAGCCGGGGAAACCTTCGCTCCAGGGCGATGGCCAGTGCATGAGGTGTTCGGGCTGCGCTTTTTTCCAAATGGCGAAATCAGCTCCCGAATGTTTTTCTTCCTGCCCTTCCAGCTCACGGGTATTGGAAAGCATGTCATCGAGATTGCGGCCCGACAACTTCCCGTAGTGATAATCGTGTGAGTATTTTTCAACATCGAAATAAATGGAACCATTGCTTTCATAGGCATAACCCTTTTCCAGCACTTTACGAACCACTTCGATTTGTTCAATGATGTGGCCGGTAGCAGTGGGCTCTATGCTGGGGGGCAACACGTTCAGTTGTGTCATGTTCCGCCGGTAGCTGTTGGTGTATTTCTGCACCACTTCCATGGGTTCCAGTTGTTCCACCCTGGCTTTCCGCCCGATTTTATCGTCTCCCTCATCGGCATCGGCCACCAGGTGACCAACATCGGTAATGTTGCGCACATAACGGACTTTGTAGCCCAGGTGTTGCAGGTAACGGTTCACCAAATCGAAGGTGATGGCCGGACGCGAATGCCCAAGATGGGCATCGCCATATACGGTTGGACCGCAAACATACAAACCAACAAAACCCGGGGTAAAGGGTACAAAAAGTTCTTTCTTCTTACTCAGGGTATTGTAAATCAACAACTGTTGTTCCATGCTACTTTTCTTTGAAGCCACAAATTTAACAATTCTTTATGAGCTGACGTTGGCAAAAATTACATGCTTACAATCTGAAGCTCGATTTGTATCCGGTGCCATGAATATTCATCCCGCCATTTTACAGAAAATGGATTTCCCGCTACAATTAATTGTCCCGATTTCAGGAAAAACCGATTTCAGAACACCAGGAAAATCTCACCTGTAAATATTTCGTTAACAAAGCGATGTAAGCTTGTATACAATAAAAAAAAATTGATAATTTTGAGGAAACATGCACAACGTGAAATGCCGGGTCTTCCTTCTCATTTTAATTTTTATTTCTCTTACATTCCCTGTCCGTAGTAACAATACGTTCAGTTTTAAAAATGTAACCGAAATTCCACTTCCCGAGTTGGAAGTGCTGGTGATGTTGTACTATCAGACCAATGGTGATGCCTGGCTGAACAAGCGCAACTGGCTCGAAAGCAAT
>JAFGVJ010000365.1 GCA_016938055.1 Prolixibacteraceae bacterium | reverse complement strand
GTTCTGGACCAGCTTCCAACGTTTTGAACGCAAAAAATCCCCAATATTCATACGCTTATTATTACTTGATTAAAAATCGTTTCCAAATGATGAACGGACACAACGGAATCCCACAAAGGAAGTTGTTGAATCCTGGTATTCAAAAGTTCTGCTTGAAACCTGGAGGTAAAGACCCACATCTTTCCATGAGCCTCCACGGATCACCTTACGTTTCAATGCTGGAGGATCGTTGTCGGCTGCATTGTATTTAAAGTCGGGGTTCAATTCACTTACCAGCGACATGGCCAGCGGATCGAATGCAGTACTGGTCCATTCGGCCACGTTACCTGACATATCGTACAGACCATAGTCGTTTGGCGGATAATGTGCCACTTTCATGGTAGCAAGTCCGCCATCTTCGATATAATTACCCCGCATGGGTTTGTAATTGGCCATGAAATTGCCCAACTGATTACGGGAATAGTATCCACCCCATGGGTACATGGAGTTTTGCAAACCTCCCCTGGCAGCATATTCCCACTCCGATTCGGTGGGCAGGCGATAATCCTGAACTGTGGCATCGCCTACTTTTGCGAAAAATTCGTTTTGCATTTTGGTTCTCCACTGGCAGAAGGCATTGGCCTGATCCCATGACACACCAACCAAAGGATAATCGTCGAAACCCGGGTGCCAGAAATACTTGCTGGTCCAGGGCTCGTTGTAAGAATAGGTGAAATCACGGATCCAGCAAAGGGTATCGGGGTAAACATGGGTCCGTTCACGAACAATAAAATCGGAACGGTCAGTAATACCTCCTCCATAACTTTGGGTCTCGTAATTGTAGCTGTTCTGCCGTTTAGCTGCTTTTTGCAGGTCGATCCAGGTATAGTCGAAAAACAGTTTTCGGGCATCAAGCTCTTGCTTGCGGTAGAAGCGTTCGCTTGCAGGAATGAGTATACTCTCCAAGCTGAGGGTATCGCTCCAGTCAATGGGTTCTTTCCAGTTCAGCCCCACGAAATTGCCATCGGCATCGAGGTTGCCGTAGTATTGGGCATTGGGGTTGGAACTGTTGTACAGGAGATCCCTGGCAATAGAGTCACGAACCCAGTTCACAAACTGGCGGTATTCATTGTTGGTGATCTCGGTATCGTCCATCCAGAATGCATCTACCGAGATGGTTCTGGTAGGGCTGATACTTCCGGTTGGATCTTCATCGCTGGGCCCGATGCGGATAGAACCACGGCGAATGAACTGCATGCCATAGGGAACAGGCTCGAACCAACTTCCCCTTGAACGGGTAGACCCGATCAGTTCACCACTTTCACCAGTTTGGCTGCAACTTGCGATCATCGAGATGACCAGGAGCGATAAAATGATTTTATAATTTTTCATAACAATAAGATTCAAATCTTACAAGTACCTGACACTTTTATATTTTTGGTCTCGCTTCGTATCCAAATTAAACGAATAGCTTACCAATACTTCGTGCGAGGTGGCACCACCCACAATCATCGCACTCGTATTTATATCCATTGCGTATCCAATGTTTAACCCATTCATGAGTTGAACGCCTCCTAAAATTGTTATTGCGGCAATGTTCGCAGGTGATACTCTTAATCCTAAACCAGCCCAGTATTTCTTCTGGTAATACACCGTTCCATTCACATCAAGTATGTATGCTGCAAAATCGCTTCTCAGCATAAATGACGGCCGCAAGTCAAATAACGGATCGGGCAATTCAATATTGTATGCCCCTGTTAAATAGTAAGTAGGCATATCATAACCCACAACTACCTCTGCCTGGTCGGTTCCGGTATCCACCCAGTTAGCCCGGTTAATTCTGGAGGCCGAAAACCCGATGTAATACCGGGGAGTTTCATAATAAACCCCAAGCCCGACGCTGAACGTGAGTATTTCAAACTGATCAGGAATGAGATCATCACCATCGGCGGTACCAAACCGGTCATCATCCGATGGAAATTTCCAATCGGCTTCAGATAGTGAAAAACTATTGAATCCCATGGTAAATCCTCCCCCCAGGGTACCGCTTTCCAGTTGATGATGATAGGCGTATGCTGCATCAACCTTCACCGAGGTAAAAAACCCAATCTCATCACTCACCACTGTTAAACCAGCACCATTCCGTACACCCAACATTTCAAAAGGAGCTTCCACTCCAAATACCGAAGTTACAGGTTTACCATCACCAAAACCGGCAAACATGGTTCGGTTGTTAAAAATAGCATTAATTGTGCTGCCTGCACCTACCATCGCAGGATTAGTTATGTTCCTCATTAGCATGTAATTGCTAAATAATGGTTCGTTTTGGGCATTAGCTGCTAAATTAACCAATATAAACAAAATAAAAAAAGAAAATATTTTTTTCATAAAAGCTTCTCTACCTTTCAGTAATGGTATCGATCTGCAACAAAAATAAGATATTCTGTTTTCCCAAAGACGAACCTTCATTTTAATTTCTTAAAATTGAGCCACCAACGGTCAGGAATCTCATTATTACAAGCATTCCGGTAGTCATCTTCATGACAGGAAACAATCACAGTTGCCTGTTTATTTTCCTGGTTTTGAGGCGTTTTTACCTCTAACCACCATCGGCCCGATTTGTTGCTTTTATAGAAAACGATTGGAAAATCGATTTCGTCTATTTGTACCGCATATTTTGTACAATCCTCCAGAGAAGCTTGTGGATAATCGTGTTTTCGGTTGATATATCCCTCGAGATAATACCAAATCATTTGTGCGGCCAGCTTTACTGTAGCCTGGTCGCGATCACAAAGCGCGTCAATTTCGAAGAGCCCAAAAGCTTGAACCCGGTCACTGATGCCTGCATAACGCGCCAAACGGCAGGCTTCATCAGCAAAAAAACCATTGGGCGAACCATGGCGCTGAGCAGGTGCTTCACTCATCCGAACCGCCGAAATGTCGAAACTTACCAGGTCGGCATCACGGATGACTGGTTCAAATGCTTCGGGAGTTGCCCGTACATCGCCCAATCGGTAATGCTCAAAATAATTTTCGTTCAAAAGTTTGATTTGCTGAGTATCGACGAAATATGTCTGGTAGCCCAGGCAGGCGATGTTGTAAATATTTGGGGCACCTTCGCCCATCAGTTGATTCAGGTAATGACTTCCGGACATGCTTTCATCATTCACCGACAGGTCAATCCGTGCATCAACATGCAAAAGGTTGATGTTGTTCTCAAAGGTTTTAAAACCATTGAACATGCCCAGCGTCAGCAATTGGGAACCTCCAACAACCACAACATTCACTTTTAAGGCAAAAAGCCGGGTGCATATTTCGTCGAGCACAAAAATGGCTTCCTGGATACTTTTTCCTGTTTTCAGGTTTCCCAAATCGGCAACCCTGAACCCGGGCGATAGTTTTCGCAATTTGTAAAATTCTTCCCTGATCCGTTGCGGGCTTTGGTTGGTCAGATGACCATCGGGGTTAAGGTAGATGTCGGCGAAAATCAGCGCCAATTCAAATTTGGAAGGAGGAGGTACTGTTTCACCCATTGTATTGGTCCATAGCCAATTTCCCACCGATCCCTGGTCGTTGATATACGACAGATCGATGAAGTCCCGGTGTTGAACAGGCTCAAAAAAACGGAGTGTTTCGGCAATTTTCTCTTTAAACATCTATGCTCCAATCAAAACTACAAAATACCGTTTGGGATCCTGTTGAGTGATCCTTTCCGGTTTGCAGGCAATCAAAAATATGCCAGGATGAAAATAATACTAAAAATAAGAAAGGCAAGCCTTATGGCCTGCCATTCTTACATTATTTATTTTTTCTTTTTCCTTGTTGCTTTTTTCGGACTGTTTCCCGCTTCAATAATTTTTTGACAGTCGGCATAAGTAAGGCTCTCGGCCTGGCTGTTCTTCGGAAGCTTGTAATTGTTCTTCTGGTAGCTCAGGTATGGTCCCCATCTTCCGTTGAGGAGTTTCATATCGGGATCTTCGTCAAACACTCTGATCACCGCTTTGGAATCCTTTTCGCGTTTGGCCTCAATAAGTTCAATGGCTCTGCTGAGGATAATTGTATAAGGATCATCACTTTTCTCCAGTGAAACAAATTTGTTGTCGTGCCTGATATAGGGGCCAAAACGACCAATGGCCACTGTGACCTTTTTACTTTCATATTCGCCTACCTCACGGGGTAATTTGAAAAGTTTCAATGCCTCATCGAGGGTGATGGTTTCGATGTGCATGCCAGACTGCAAGCTGGCAAAAGTTGGTTTGTCGGCACCTTCTTCATCGCTGGTTTCACCAATTTGAGCCAGTGGGCCAAAGCGGCCTATTTTTACTGAAACCTGTTTCCCGCTTGCCGGATCGATGCCCAAAATACGTTCACCATTTGCTTTTTCTGAAATTTGCAGGGTTTGTTCTACCAATTGGTGAAAAGGTTTGTAGAAATCACCGATCATCCGGCTCCACTCTTCTTTTCCCTCGGCAATAAAGTCGAACTGTTCTTCGACGTTGGCAGTGAAATTGTAATCCATCACAGGATTGAAGTTCTTCAGCAGAAAATCAGTCACCACCATGCCAATGTCGGTGGGGAAAAGTTTGGATTTTTCATAGCCATAATTTTCCAAATTCACTTTTTCAACAATTTTTCCGCTATGGAGGGTCAGGGTGGTAAATTCGCGTTCAAAACCGGCACGATCTTCCTTCACAACATAACCACGGTTCTGAATGGTGGTGATGATGGGTGCGTATGTCGAAGGTCGTCCGATACCCTGTTCTTCGAGTTTTTTTACCAAACTGGCTTCGGTATATCTTGCCGGACGCTGGCTGAACCGCTGAGCAGCAACAATCTGATTCAAATCCAAGAGCTGATTAACTTGAATGGGCGGCAACAACGATTCACCATTTGGCTGTTCGTCGTCGTCATCGGTCGATTCAAGGTACACTTTCAGAAAACCTTCGAATTTAATGACTTCACCGCTGGCAATAAATTTCTCGGGTGCGGTGGATACCTGTATGGTGATGTTGGTTTTTTCCAGCAAAGCATCGCTCATTTGCGAAGCAATGGAACGTTTCCAGATCAGGTCATACAAACGTTGCTCCTGTTTGGTGCCCGAAATGTTTTCCTGATCCATGTAAGTGGGTCTGATGGCTTCGTGTGCTTCCTGGGCTCCCTTCGAAGAGGTTTTGTACTGGCGTGTTTTAGCGTAATCTTCACCAAACAACTCAACAATTTTCGCTTTGGCTGTATGAATGGCTAACGAAGAAAGATTGACCGAGTCGGTACGCATATAGGTGATTTTACCGGCTTCGTACAATTTCTGAGCAACACTCATGGTTTGCGAAACGGAGAAACTCAGTTTACGACTGGCCTCCTGCTGCAATGTTGAAGTGGTAAAAGGTGGTGCAGGACTCCGTTTGGCAGGCTTGGTTGTGACATCTTCGACACGGAAACTGGCCGAAGTACAACGGTCCAGAAAAGCTTTGGCTTTATCCCGGGTATCAAAACGTTGGTTCAGCTCAGCTTTTAATTCGGCAAACTTCCCGTTTTCATCTTTCACCAGGAAAAAACCTGTTACCCTGTATGCCGAAGTGGACTCAAACTGGTGTATTTCCCTTTCTCGTTCCACAATCAGGCGAACGGCCACAGACTGAACCCTGCCTGCTGAAAGCTGAGGCTTAACTTTTTTCCACAATACAGGAGACACTTCAAAACCGACCAAACGGTCGAGAATACGTCGTGCCTGCTGGGCATCTACCACCTGCTTGTTAATTTGACGCGGATGATTGATGGCTTCGAGAATGGCATTCTTAGTAATTTCATGAAACACAATCCGTTTTGTTTTCTGCGGATCGAGTTCCAGTGTTTCCATCAGGTGCCAGGCTATGGCTTCTCCCTCGCGGTCCTCATCGGAAGCCAGCCAAACCATCTCGGCATCCTTTGCAAGGGATTTCAATTCCTTCACCACCGCTTTCTTGTCGGTGGATACAATATAATTTGGTTGAAAATTGTTTTCGATATCAATCCCAAAATCCTTTTTATCCAAATCGCGGATGTGCCCAAAACTAGATTTGACCACAAAATCCTTCCCCAAAAATTTTTCAATTGTTTTTGCTTTCGCGGGAGACTCAACAATCACCAGGTTTTTTACCATATTATCTTTTTCGTTTTTCACTATTTAATTTTTTTGAGCTTAAATCACCTCTCAGGATATAAACAGGTGAAATTCAATATGAAAAATAAAACGCTCAAAAAAATAATTTGCAAAGTAAAGAAATTCAAAAGCGAAGTTCAAAATTTTTTGATCACTCATTTTCAATTATTTTCATTTTGTCTCATCAGCCGGGCAATATTTCAGGCTCGCCTTCAGTTCCTAAAAAGTAAGGAAAACAGTATCGTGAATGCTCACCTTAACATGAAAAACGATACTGTCAGATTTCATTATCTTTGTGCAAACATTTTTTGAAATGGAAACAGAAAAGAAGCATTTCACCCTTTACATCAGGATCATCTGGTCAGCTGCAGCCCTGCTTATGCTAACGACCATTGTTTTTTTCTGGCTGATGGCAGCCGGTAAGCTGGGTTTCATGCCCACCTTTGAGGAGTTGGAAAATCCTAAAAATCTGATAGCCACAGAGATCATCACTTCGGACCATCAGCTACTGGGTAAATATTACAAGGATGAAAACCGAACCCTTGTAGAATACGAAGATTTAAACAAATACCTGATTCAGGCATTGATTGCCACCGAAGATGAACGTTATTACAATCACTCCG
Organism: Prolixibacteraceae bacterium; assembly: GCA_016938055.1. Classification (GTDB taxonomy): domain Bacteria; phylum Bacteroidota; class Bacteroidia; order Bacteroidales; family Prolixibacteraceae; genus Roseimarinus. The sequence goes on along the minus strand of JAFGVJ010000365.1, from coordinate 25,516 downwards.
GTATCGACCTTAAAGGCTTGTTCCGTGTAGTGAAAGGGATTTTGACCAACAATACCAATTCGGGAGGCGGAAGTACCATCTCGCAACAATTGGCCAAACTGCTGTTTCCACGTGAGGACGTCTCGGGCTTTAAACTGGTGGTGCGCAAATTCAGGGAATGGATCATTGCCGTAAAGCTTGAGCGCAGCTATACCAAAGAAGAGATCATTACCATGTACCTGAACAAGTTTGAATTTATATACGGAGCTTTTGGCATTGAAGTGGCAGCACAAACTTATTTCAGTACCAGCCCCGATTCATTGGAAATGCATCAGGCGGCCCTGCTGATAGGTATGTTGAAAAACCCTGCATTGTACAACCCTGCCCGTTCGGAAGAACGCGCCCTTCAACGCCGGAATGTTGTACTTGGGCAAATGCTTAAAAACCGCTACATCAACCGTGAACAATATGACACTACCCGGGTGAAACCTATCGATATGAAATTCAATCGTAGCGGTTTGAAAAAGGGGATTGCTCCTTATTTCAGAAAATACCTTGAAAGAACCATGATTGCCACCATGCCCCTCAGGGAAAATTACAACAACCGCCAACGATATTTTGAGGATTCTGTTGCCTGGCAAACTGACCCGCTTTATGGCTGGTGCAACAAAAATCTTAAACCCGACGGTACGCCCTACGATTTGTATAACGATGGTCTGAAAATTTATACCTGTATCAACTACAACATGCAGCAATATGCCGAAGAGGCCGTGCAAACCCATCTGAAGCTGTTGCAACCACAATTCGATGCCCATGTCAAAAAATTCAAGAATTCACCCTTCTCCAACGATTTGACCGATGACCAGGCAAAGCAGATTATCCGGAACATGATTTTCCAAAGCAACCGATATAAAACTTTAAAAAAATCAGGTTTGTCATCGGAACGTATTTTGCGGGAATTCGATCTCCCGGATACCATCATGGTTTATACCTGGGAAGGATTCAAGGACACCATCATGTCTCCGCTCGATTCCATCAAATATTACCTGAAACACCTGAGTTCATCCTTCATGGCCATGGATCCGCAGACAGGTGAAGTGAAGGCTTGGGTGGGAGGTGTTGATTACGGCTTTACCGAAATCGACATGGTTCGCTCAAGTACTTATAAACGCCAGGTTGGCTCCACCTGTAAGCCATTTCTTTACACCGTAGCCATGCAAAACGGCCTGTCGCCCTGTACCAAAGTCCCCAATGTTGAACAAACCATCATCAACAGCGATGGGACACCCTATACTGCCCGTAATTCCTCCCCTACCGATTTCGACGGGAAAATGGTTAGCTTGCGTTGGGGGCTGGCTAATTCGGTCAACCAGGTTTCGGCATGGGTCATGAAACAATACAACCCCGATGCCATGATTAACATTATGCAGCGCATGGGCATTTACAGTGATTTACCTTCGGTCCCCTCGCTTTTCCTGGGGCCTGCTGAAATTACACTGTATGAAATGGTGGCTGCCTACGGAGTATATGCCAACAAAGGTGTCTATACCAGCCCTGTCATTGTTTCAAGGATTGAGGACAAACATGGAAACATACTTTCGGAGTTTCAGCCCCGAAGGCACGATGCCCTCGACGAAAATACCGCTTACCTCATGACCAACCTGCTCCAGAATGTAGTGAGCAGCGGATCGGGACGAAGGTTGACATCGAGCTACGGGGTTTTTGAAGAATATGGAGGCTTCGAAACACCTTTTGCAGGAAAAACCGGAACCACCCAAAACCAAAGCGATGGCTGGTTTGTAGGTTTTACACCTGAACTGGTGGCAGGCGTATGGACCGGTGCCAATTACCGTAGCATCCATTTTGAAGACATTACCCGCGGACAGGGTTCCAACATGGCCTTACCGGTGTTTGGACGTTTTTTCAAAAAAGTATTTGCCGATTCAAGCCTTCATTATCAACAGGATTTTGTTTTCGAGCGGCCCGAGAACTTCAGAATTAACCTTGAATGCCCCGATGATGGCGCTGCTCAACATGAATCGGCTGTGCCCGAGTACGATGTATTCTGGTAAATAAAAATTGTGTAAGCGTGAGAAAACTTGTATCATCCATCTTCCTGGTTTTTTTGACCGTGGCACTGATGCTCTGGACTCAGGGATGTGCCAATCCAGGTGCGGGCCCCGACGGAGGCCAGAAGGATTCCATCCCGCCTGTCATCACCAACATGGTTCCGCAACCCTATGCCACCAATGTATCGAACAATGAACTGATAATCGGCTTCGATGAATATGTGGTACAGGACAACCTCTCGGCCAAAATGGTGATTTCACCCCCCCTGGCCAATAAACCAAGCATTAAAATGAAAGGGAAATCCATCCACATTAAGTTTACTGAAGACCTCATTCCTAACAGAACTTATTCGGTCGATTTAAAAGATGGAATCAAGGATTATAACGAAGGCAACAAAATTAAAAGCATCAGGATGCTGTTTTCGACTTACGAGAGCATCGATACCCTGCGCATTAGCGGTTATCTGGTTGATGCTTTCACCCTTAGTCCGGTGAAAGATGCTTTCGCCACCCTTTACACCCTCGATGTAGATTCAGTATTTTCAACCCTACGCCCCGATTTTATTGCTAAAACCGATGAAAAAGGGTTTTTTCTTTTCGACAATCTTCCTGAGGGTGCATACAAACTTTACGGTTTGACTGACATCGACAATAACCTGATGTTTTCTCAAGCTAGTGAGAAAATTGCATTCATCGACAGTTTTCTGCTTCCTTCGGCACGTTTTATTCAAGCATCGGATACCATTTTTGAAGAAAACGATACCATTCTGGCACCTGGTTATGTGGCATACTTGCCCGACGACGTATATGCCCGAATTTTTGAGCAAGAATCATTCAGACAATACATCATCCAATCGAAACGGGAAAGCCGTGATCACTTATTCCTGACTTTTAACGAGTCACTCACTGACTCGTTTCAATATTCGCTGTTAAACATGGATGAAGCTTCGATGGCTACTGAGTTGGAATACAGCTCTAATCGTGACAGTTTGAACATCTGGCTTACTGATACCATGCTCATTCTGCAGGATACCCTCTTTTTGCATTTGCTGTACACCGGACGCGATTCACTGAATCAACCCATCATGGTAAACGATACCCTCAGGATGGTTTATTCTTCCAAAACAGATAAAGGAAAATCAAAAAATAAATCGGCCGAGGAAACTCATGAAAATGAGCTGTTTACTTTCAAAAGCAACATCACTTCCAACAATTTCGACCTCAACAAAATGATTCAGCTTGAGGCTCCTTCACCTGTTGCAGTTTTTGACAGTACCATGCTTACTTTCATGAAACTACTGAACGACTCTGTCAAAGAACCTGTCAGTTTCAGCTTTAAAGTGCTTGAAAATTCAAATCGAAAATACATCATTAGCTATGAACCCGAAGAAGCTACCCGTTATCAGTTGGTGATTGACTCTGGTTTGGTGCAAACACGCTCGGGTATTCCCAACAAAGTTTTTGATGAAGTATTCAAAACTCAAAAGGCTGATTATTATGGAACAGCGATCATCGATATCTCAGGAATCGAAGGACAGGCTATTTTACAATTACTTCAGCATTCGAACAATGAAACCATTGTAGCAGAACAAAAGGTGGAGCCTGGCACAAAAACCATTACCTTTGCTTACCTGCGACCTGCCAGTTACCGATTAAAACTGATTGAGGATCTGAATGGAAATGGCCGGTGGGATACCGGTAATCTGGATCAAAGACAACAACCCGAACCGGTATATTATTATCAGAATGTACTGAATGTGAAGTCAAACTGGGAAATAAAAGAAAACTGGATGATTGAGTCCGGAAAAATTTCGGTGAAAGCTTACGAGGAGACTAAAAAAAATCGGGAATAGATTGAATCATCAGAAAAATTGATCAACAAAAAAAGTCAAATATGTCAAGTAGAAAAGAACTCAAGAAAGACATCCGCTTTCTTACACAACAAGTGATCCTGGATGCATTGGACCTTGCTGAAATGGTCACTGAAGAGCAGGATAAGAAGAAAATCCTGGACATCATCATTGAAGTTACTGAAATGCACAACAGCCTTATTTCCAAAGTAAATCATCCCGATGGCAGGGAAAACAAGAAACTGGTTCACGAGCATTTCAAGGCAGTTTCGAATGAGCTGTTGACAGTCTGCAACAAGGCTTACGAACAGCTGAACTCCTTATTGCCCAAATCGTAATAATACTACAAATTAAGGAAAGGGTGATAATCACCCGTGAGCCCTGCAGGCTCACTGTTCCGGATTTGATAAGCCAATTCAACGCTGGTGCGTGCATCGTCTATCCCAAATCCATGTCCTGACAATATTTGCTGGTACGATTGCGTGTGCAAATCGGTAAACCCACTGCTGAACTCAATTTCTTCGCCATCGATGGTGATGGAACGATAAGTGCTCAATCCTTTGGATCGTTGTTCCCGGGGCAAATCGTTCTGGTCGAGACTCAGGAACCACCTGACCCGGGCATGCTGTAATTGAAGAAAGCCCCCTGCCTTTTGTGCATTTTGAAAGTGTACCTTACTGAATTCGGCATCTCCAAAAATCCATGTGAGCATGTCAAAAAAATGAATGCCAATATTGGTGGTTATTCCGCCCGATTTGGAAACATCGCCTTTCCAGCTATAGTAATACCACTTGCCCCTTGAGGTGATGTAGGTGAGATCCACATCAAATATTTTGTCGGCCGGCGCCTTTAAAACCTTTTCCCGCAAGGCTATAATGGTAGGATGGAGTCGTAATTGCAAGATGTTGTAAATCTGCTTTCCCGATTCCTTTTCAATTTGCTCCAGGGCATCAATGTTCCATGGATTCAGCACCAGGGGCTTCTCACAGATGGCATGGGCCTGGTTTCGCAAGGCCAGCCTGATGTGAGCGTCGTGCAGGTAATTGGGGGTACAAATCGAAACATAATCGATTGCTTGCTGGTTTCGGCGTTGCTTGTCGAGATAACGATCGAAGCGTTCGGTTTCCAGAAAAAAATCAGCCCCGGGGAAATAACTGTCGATTTTCCCCATCACATCGTTTTTATCGGCAATCGCCACCAGTTCACCATCCACGGCACGTATGGCCTGCATGTGACGCTCGGCAATGTATCCGGCCGAACCAATCAAGGCAAATTGTTTCTTCATGTTTTCCATATTAAAGTTCCGTTCACCAGTTGGTAGCGTTCATGGGTTTCGGGACAGATGAATTGCTCATCCAGTACCACACCGTTGCGGCTGACCCATCCTTTGCGAACAGCCGGTACACCCACCATCAATGCAAAATCGGGCACATCGGTGGTCACCACAGCTCCCGCTCCTATCAGTGCATAGGCTCCAATGGTCACCCCGCACAAAATGGTGGCATTGGCCCCGATGCTGGCCCCTTTCTTCACCAGGGTGCTTTTGTATTCCTGCTTTCGTTCTACAAAAGAACGGGGATTGATCACATTGGTAAACACGCAACTGGGACCGCAAAACACATCGTCTTCAAGAACAACCTCATCGTATACACTCACATTGTTCTGAATCTTTACACGATTCCCGATGATGGCTTTTCCCCCAATGTAAACATTTTGTCCAAGGACACAGTCATTACCAATATTGGCACCGCTCATCACATGAGTGAAGTGCCAGACTTTTGTTCCGCCACCAATTTGGGCGCCTTGATCGACAACAGCCGTTGGGTGTATCATTCCTTCCATATTTTGTTTTTTCACCGCCTGGGCACAAAGGGGCTAAGAAAAATCTCAGCGGCTTTGTGGTTTTGCGGTCAAATAATCTGCTTTATTGCCGTACATACTTCCTCAACCTCTTCGGCTGTTATCAGCCCGTGCATGGGGAGCGACAAAACCGTTTTGGAAAGCAAATCGGCCACTTCAAATTCACCGTGTTCGGAGGTTAAACCATCAAAGGCCAACTGCCGTGGGAGTATTGACGGATAGTGGACTGCCGTTGGGATTCCCATCTCCTGCAAACGGATTTTCAGGGCGTCACGATTTTCCACCCCAATGGTGTATTGTGCCCAAACACTTTTCCGACCCGGCAATACTTCGGGTAACAATACGGCTCCGTCCAAAAGTTCAGTATACCGATGTGCAGCTTGATTGCGCTTCTCAATTTCAGTTTCAAAATATTTGAGTTTCACCTTCAACACCGCAGCCTGCAGGGTATCCATGCGCGCATTCAATCCAATGAAGTGATGTTCGTAACGCCTAACCTGGCCGTGGGAACGTAACATGCGTATTCGGGCAGCCTGCTCATCGTTGTTGGTGAAAACTGCACCTCCATCGCCATAACATCCCAGTGGTTTGGCCGGGAAGAAGCTGGTCACAGCCAGCTCGGTAAGGCTGCACGAACGCTTGCCATGGTAGAGTGCCCCAAACGATTGGGCCCCATCTTCAATCACCCACAAACCAAATTGCTCAGCCAGCTGGTTGATGGCATCAAAATCGGCGCACTGACCAAAGAGCGAAACAGCCATGATGCCTTTGGTTTTTGAATTTATTTTTGCTGCGATCTGATTGACATCGATGTTAAAATCCAGTGGCGATACATCCACAAAAACCGGAGTAGCTTTCAAAAAACTGATCATCGAAGCTGAAGCAAAGAAACTGAAAGCCGGACAAATGACCTCGTCACCGGGCTGAACCCCTTTGACCATGAGGGCGAGCAACAGCGCATCGGTCCCTGAGCTGCAGGCAAGGGCATGTTTCACCCCGGTATAGTTTGCAAGTTGTTGTTCCAGCTCATCGATGGCACTTCCATGAATGAAGGAAGCACTTTCGATTGTTGCCTTCATGGCGGTATCAATCTCAGATTGATATGCTTTGTATTGCCGGTTAAGGTCGCAGAATTGCATTGAAGTTGATTTTTCTTTTCAAAAATAACTGATCAAAACGGTGAATAGTATGTTCAAACCAAAATTATCGGTTTTAAAATCGTTTGTTTATCAATAAAAAATTAAAAAATCGGAGACCAATTAAAAGGTGGTTGAATATAGTAGGCATCCATCCGTAATAGTGCACCATGATTGAAAAACGTTCCTTCAAAGATTGCCTGATGTGATTCTTTGACAGGCCACCGTCGAGAAATGCTGCAACAATTTGATGACAGTTATGAATGATCACGGCCTTTTTCAAAATGGCCAGCATCCATTCGTAATCGGCAGCAATTTTATAATTCAAGTTGTACATGGGTGCAAGTTCGCGCTTGGCAAAAAATGATTGGTGGCAAACCAGCATGCCATCTTTCAGGCTTTTCCAGGTGAGAGCGTCGGGGGCTTTTAAACGACGAAGCCCAATCTCGGAGCCATCTTCAGCAATGATCATGGTTTCACCGTAAACCACATCGGGCAGTTGATCTCCCGGATTTTCGAACAGCTCCGACAACAAATTGGCATGATAAAGTTTGTCACCCGAATTAAGGAAGAGCACATAATCACCTGTTGCAGCATTTAGCCCCTTGTTCATGGCATCATAAATGCCTTTGTCGGGTTCACTGCTCCAGTATCCCAGTTTGTTGCTGTATTTTCTGATGATATCTACCGTTCCATCGCTTGAATTCCCATCAATGATCACATAGTCGATGTACCGATAAGTTTGCTCCAGCACTGAGCGGATGGTGCTTTCGAGGTGTACAACATCGTTGTAAACAATGGTGATGACAGATATTTTGGGATTATTTTTCATTCAGCACCTTTTCATAGAGTTGAAGGTATTGTTGGGCAACCACTTCTTCGCTGTATACACGAAGTACTTTTTCGCGGGCAGCTTTGCCCAGAACGTTGCCGGTGTTGTTTTTAAGAACCCATTCAATGCCAGCAGCCAGTTCGGATGATGATTGATAGCGGGCGATGTAACCATTGACCAGGTGATCGACCATTTCGGGGATTCCACCCGTTTCAAAGGCTACCACCGGAGTACCGCAAGCCAGGCTTTCCATCACGGTATTGGGGAGGTTATCCTGCAACGATGGGAGCACAAAGACATCGGCAGCCTGGTACAGTGCCTTCATTTTTTCGGCTGAAGCAATCAAACCAAAGTCGTGTACTTTGTAGCGGCTTTGCTGTTTCATCAATACTGAATTCTTGCCAAAAACCACGATGTCGAAATCAGCTTTCACCAATTCAAGGACTTCCAGAAAATAGGACAGGCCTTTTCGGGGATCGTTCAGGTTGGCAGCTCCAAACAATACCAATTGACGATGACTGGGAAGATGGAGTGCTTCCCGAACTTCATTACGATGAAGGGGCTGATAATAGTTGATATCGATGGAATTGGGGATGGCTAAAACCTGCTTCTCCTTCAACAGGCTACTCTTAGCTGCCATCGTACCCAACCATCGGCTGCAGGTAACAATGGTTAATTTGGCATTTTGATAGCTGTCTTTTTTCAATTGAATTCCCTTGAAAGAAAGATCATGCGCTGAAGGATTTTTCAGGTAGATGCACTGTCCGCATTGATCAGTGAAGCGCTCACAGCTGCCATTGTAATGACAACCGCCGGTAAAGGCCCACATGTCGTGGAGAGTATGCACAACGGGTTTGCCCAGCGCGTACAATTTGCGGAGCGATCGATGAGATAAAAAGCCCTGGTTGTACCAGTGCAGGTGAATGATATCAGCATCACGTACAGCTGGATGTTTAGAAATATCGATGCCTGCCACTGCAGGAGAGAAGGCATAGCGCAAGGCTTTACTTTTTTCGAAAGGTAAAAAATACAAGCGTTCGGCCAGGAACATTCCCCACCATTTCAGTCGTTGCCAAGAATTGATAGTAAGTCTAATAAGTTTTTTTTCTTCGTGCAGCGTTGGATCCAATACCAGCAAGGACACATCGGCTCCGGCAAGTTTCAGGGTTTGAAACAAGCGGCCTGCAGCAATACCGGCACCGCCCGAGTAATAGGATTTATTGATGATGAGCACCTTCATGATTCATTGCTCCTTTTTTGCAATCAATACGGTATAGGGTGAAAAATGGCGTGATTCAAAAGGGAGTAACTTGGTCAATATTTTTCCTATAGTCCAGCTGAGTTTGAAGAACAGCTTCACCAACATTTTTTGTGATGAATAATTCTCGAGCCAAATTGAAAATTTTCCATAATAGAATGTTTCAACCTTATCCAGAGCCAACGATGAAGCTACCAGCTTTAAATGCTCTTTGTCCATGCAGTCCAGGTAATGTTTGTCATAAAGTGGCCGATCGAAAGTTTTATTAAACCAACCGTTCATTCCCAAAAAGTTGGGCACAATGATGAGTAAGGTTCCTCCGGGTTTCAGGAATTGTACATGTCTCTCAAGAAGGTCGCGGGTATCGCTAAAATGTTCAATGAAGCCCAGCGAGAGGCATAAATCATATTGTTGATCAGGCTCCGCAGTAAACAAGTCAGTTTCATTACAAGTCACATCATCAATGCCTAAATCATTGTATGTCAACAACTCTTCAATTCTCTCACGGTGTATCACATAATCGAGCAAGGTGGGAGTCAGTTGATAATATTTTTTAAGAAAGATGGAGAGATACCCCGGGAACCCTCCTATCTCCAATGATGTTTGGTGATTGCTGTTAGTCAAAACCCTATCAAAAAGTGCTTTGAAATAATTCCCGGGTCCAATTTTTTGTATCAGGTCATTTTTATTTTCCCAGTAATCGAGCCAAAACTGGCGGTCGGTTAAATGCTCAGACATTGGTTTAGATTTTTATGCAAATTTCTGCAAATTACAGATTATTTATTCAAAACATAGCGAAAGGCTTCAATGTAACGATTGGCTACAGTCTCCAGGTTAATTTTATTTTGAATCACCTTAAATGAAGCTTCTCCCATGGAAACAGATTGTTGAGGACTTGCAAAAATATCCTGAATTTTTAAGGCAAGATCGTTGGCATCACCTTCCCGAAAAAAATAACCATTTACGCCATGTTCAACTAAATCCCGTTCGGTTCCATCGCAAACAGCACAAATAACAGGCATCCCGAAACACATGGCATCGTTGATGGACAAACCTCCGGTTCCGGCCAGCACATATACCGATGATTCGTACATGTATTTTCCGAGTAAAAACGGGTCGTAAATGGCTCCGGTAAAGACAACTTTTTGGGCTATGCCCAAACTCGCTGCCTGCACTTCGAGGGCTGCACGTTCGGGGCCATTCCCGATGATCATCAGTTCACTATCGGGAAAATTTAACAGGACTTGATGAAATGCATCAATCAGTAAATCAACCCGTTTCCATTTCACCAACCGGCCAATGTGCAGGACTCTTCTTTTTGATTCAAGGATGGCTACTGAATTTTTAACAGCTTCGAGCTGATGGAAAAGTGCGTCGGTATCGGAAGTGTTGTAACTGACAAAGACAGCTTCTTTTTGGATGCCATAAGTGGGTATTATTTCATTGGCTACCGAGGCATAGTTGAGTGAAGCATCGGCACGTCGATATAAAAAGCGCCTGACAAACATAATCAATACAATCCTTACATAAAATAATAGGCCTCGACTTTGCAACTCCATGTTCTCGTTGTAAATGGGGTGTTTGCGAAAATATAGGAACTTTCCGAAAGGAGGTACCTGAAAAGGAATTTCCCGTAGTATCAGTTTCACATTTAGCTGTTTCATGACCTTTAATATGGACCGTTCAAAAAAGAGTTGCAAGAAATATGGCCATCCAATCATCAGTATATCAGGCTGCTCCTCCTGTATGATATTTCGGAGATCACAAAAGGCACTTTTGGCATACCAAGCTTTTTCGACCTGACCTACCCTTACATGATAGCTTGCATGGTGGTCCATCAGCTTCACACCATCTCCAATAACCTTATCATCTTTTTGTTCCGGAATCAGCATGGTGATGTTGAAACCTTTGGCAACAATTCTTTCCAGCAATGGAGCAGTATAATGAGGTACTCCGCCAAGAACATATAAAATTTTATTTCTGATAGTCATTTTTAACATCACTTAGAAATATCGCAGCTAGCGAATCAAAGAGAAAAAATATCTCTCCTTAGGGCAATCACATTCTGAAAAAAGAAAAACTCATCCATTTCCGCACGGTCATATTCTATTGGAAGAAAAGCATGTGGTAACAGACGATACAGGCGATAATGGCTCAACAATGATAGATAATCTTTCATAAAATTTCCAGCACAGATATTGTGCCTGTTCATTTCAAAATGAATGACATCGATTTTTTGCTGTTCCAACATCTTGGCAGCTCCTTTTAAAACAGCCAGTTCATGACCTTCGGTATCAATTTTTAATAAGCCAATTCTGTCAATTTGATTTGACTTACAGTAATGATCAATGGTTTCCAAATTGATGGTACTAGGAATTAGGTCCTCTCTATTGGCGATGGTTTCAGGGTATAAGGTAGCATGACTAGATCCTGTTCCATGTTTGTCATAAATAGTTGTAATTCCTGAACTATCAGAGAAACCAAAATCAAAACAATGAACATCTTTATGGTTAACAAAGCGTTGTTCCAAACGGGTAAAAGTATTCTTAACCGGTTCAAAACAAAAAATTGTTTTCAATCCTTTATCCAGACAAATCCGGGCATAGTCCCCTTCATTGGCCCCAACATCGAATACTCTTTCAGATAGCCGGTTTTTTGCATACCATTGTAGGAAATGCTCTTCGCCGCTTCGTTTGCGGTTCTCGTAGTTGTCAAAACCCAAACCCTTTAATCCGAGGGTAACGATAAAACGATTAAATCTTTTAAACTGTGGTTTGGCTAAAAGACTAACATATGTTGAATAAATCAGTTCCTTCATTTTTGATCAGAATAACATTATTGGACTTTATGAATTAGTCTATCTTTCAGTCTCGTTACATCTTCAGAAATCGGTATAAATAAAAGAAATACCATGCTTAACACAACAACCAGACCACTCCTGATGATGATGTCAGCAATCAGATTTTGTTGTGGAATCAAATTCAATATGAGATATAAAAGACCATAAAAAAAGACAACATAGAAAAAAGATTTACTGAAAGGCTGCAATCGGAACTTGTGGTATAAATATATTGATCGCATTAAATTATGCATAAACAAAGCTGCAGCTATTGCGATAGCAGCACCAGTAATCCCCCAAAGCGGAATTAATAGATATAATAATACAATGACAAGCAATACCAAAATGGACATAAACCATAAAAAAACTCTGTAATATTTTGAAATACTGATAATAATACCACTGGCTCCTGTTGCCATTTCAAATAAATAACCTAGTCCAACAAAAAATATTACCCATTTTGAAAGCACATAATCAGAACCTAAAATCGTGATGATGCTATCGATATTCACCCAAATTCCCATAAAAAGAAAGCATCCTATCAAAAATTGATTGATGCAGCTTTTTCTATAAATTTCATCAATTTTGGACAAATCGTTTTTGGCCCAGGCATCAGCAACCAAAGTACCAGCAATTTTCAGAAGTGGTCTGGAAGGAATAATGACCAGTGTGCCAAAATAAAAAGCTATTGTATAAATGCCGGTATTTCGCAAATCAAGCATCTGATTAACGATGATTTTATCAATATTAAATACAATCATTGAACCAACACCTCCAAAAATGTAAAAAATGGCCACATCGATTATTTCCCTTCTCATTTTTCTAGAAATAAACTGAATATTGGGTTGAAGTTTAAGCTCCCCTCTCTTAGCTACCAATATTATAATAACCAATCCCTTTGCAGACACTGCAAATACAAAACCCCAAATCAATTGTTCAAAATCGATCCATTCCAAAGCATAAAGCAATACAATGATAAAAATTAGTACCCTTTGAAAAAACTCCTGAAGGAAGGTACCAGTTACAGCATCATAAAGTACTTTGAGATAATTATCAAACAAATTATAAATTAGAAAGAAAAAAGTTACAGGGACTATAAGTTCAACATACTCAGCAAAAAGTGCAGACTTTTCAATATTTGTCAAAATCAAGTATTCTTTAAAAAGGTAGAAAAGTACAGTAAATATCAGAAATCCAATTATTTGTGGGACAAGTATAGCAAAAAGAAAACCATGATGTCCGCTCTTTTGATCCCTGAAATAGGGAAACAGTCGTATGGTTACCCCATTAAAACCAAGAGCTGCCAAAACACTTGTAATGGTAGCAATCGCAACGATCAGTCCAAACAAACCTACTACTTCCGGAGTCAGATAATTGGTATAAAGATAAGTGGTCGTTACAAATCCAATGACAACCCCCAGGTACGACCAGATGGATCCCTTTAACGTTTGTTTAGCAACAATTCCCAAAATATCACGGATTAAATTTCTATTTTTACCCTGCGAAAATAGACAAATAAAGCATGATGAAGAAAAATTTGCCCTTGATTGTCACCCTCGTTACGGCCATACTGGTGAGCTATCTGTATTTCAGTCCGGTAATCAGCGGAAAAAGGCTGCAGGAACACGACCGCTTAACGGCAGCAGGTGCCCAGAAGGAATACAACGATCATTTGAAAAAGACCGGAGAATCAATCCGCTGGAGCAATTCCATGTTCGGGGGCATGCCTACCATTACCTTCGCGGCTAAGTTCAAGGGCAATGTCATCACCAGCCTCCGCAAAATTGAAAAACTGGGAGCTTATCCGGCCACCTTTCTCATCATTTTAATCCTGGGTGCCTACCTCTGCCTTATCCTTTTTGGGATAAGTCCCTGGCTCAGCCTGTTTGGCGCCCTGCTGTTTTCCTTTGCCAGCTACTTTTTTATTCTGGCTGGAGCAGGTCACATTACAAAACTGTGGGCTCTGGCCTATTTACCGCCATTGATAGGTGCCATTCATTATACTTTTAACAAAAACAAACTGATCGGAGCCTTGCTTACCACCTTGTTCCTGGCACTTGAAATTTCTTCAGTTCACCCGCAAATTACTTATTACGGATTGATTGCCGTATTACTTTACGGGATCTTCAAACTGGTTTATGCTATCGTTGAAAAAACGGTCAAACCTTTTTTCATCAGCACCCTTTACCTGATCATCCCTCTTTTCATTGCCGTTGGGGTCAATGCCAATTACCTGCTGAGTACTCAGGAATATTCCAAATACTCAACCCGTGGCGGTACTGAGCTGACCAAAACAGAAACCGAAAGTGATAAAGGGCTGTCTAAAGATTACATCCTCGATTACAGCTACGATGTTACAGAAGCCATCACGGCGTTTATTCCCCGCCTGAAAGGTGGTGGTATGAGCGAACCACTCGGCGAAAACTCCCAACTGTTCGAGGTACTATCCAAAAGCCAGGGAAAACAACAGGCCGCCAGAATCGTGGAAAACAGCCCGCTGTATTGGGGCAGCCAACCCATTGTGTCGGGTCCCTTCTATTTTGGGGCCATCACCATCTTCCTTTTTGTGCTTGGACTATTTCTGGTGAAGGGATTTGAAAAATGGTGGCTTGTAAGCGTGGTGGTGGTAAGTTTCCTCCTCTCACTCGGACGTTATTTCCCTGCTCTCAGTCATTTTGCCATTGATTATATTCCACTTTACGACAAATTCAGGGATGTCAAAAACATCGTTTTCATCCAGCATTTTGCCATGTGGGTACTGGGCCTGCTGGCCTTAAAAGAATTGTTTCAGGATCGCAAACTTGAACAAAAAAAGCAACTGAAAGGTCTGCAATATGCTACCATCGTGGCAGGTGGTATTGCCCTGCTTTTTGCCATCATCCCTTCTTTGGCCGGTGATTTTAAAGGATCGGTTGATGCACAGCTGAGTGCTTCGGGTTGGCCCAATCAATTGTTGGAAGCCCTTGAAGTCGACCGTATTGCAGTTGCACGGGCCGATGCATTCCGCTCTTTGGTATTCGTATTGCTTTCAGCCGGACTGATCTGGCTCACTTTGAAAAACAAACTAAAAGCCAAATACGCACTGATAGCAGCTGCAGTTTTGGTACTGGCCGATATGTGGCCGGTAAACAAACGCTACCTGAACAATGACAATTTTGTGCCTAAACGAAAGGCTGAAACACCCTATGAACCCAGTAAAGCCAATTTGGAGATTCTTAAAGACACAGATCCCAATTACCGTGTTTTCAATATTGCCCTCAATCCCTTCTCCGATGCCTCCACTTCGTATTTTCATAAATCGGTGGGTGGATACTCCGGCGCCAAGCTCAGCCGCTACCAGGATTTGATTGAACACCAGCTTTCGAAGGAAATGCAATTAATCGGGAGCAGGTTGCGTAATGTACAGTCCATGGCCGATGTTGAAGCAGTATTTACAGGCCTCAATGCCCTGAACATGCTCAATACCCGTTACATAATTTATAATCCAGATGCTGCGCCGCTGATGAACCCTCAAGCTTTTGGCAATGCCTGGTTTGTTGAAAATTATCGATTGGCCGAAAATGCCAACCACGAAGTGGAACTGATTGGAGCAACTGACCTCAAAAATGTTGCAGTTATTGACAAACGTTTTGAACAATACCTTTCATCATCACTGAAAGCAGACAGCACGGCCAGCATTCAACTCTTATCCTATACTCCTGAGAAACTGGTCTATCGGTCGAGTGCTCAATCCGATCAGCTGGCAGTATTCTCCGAAATCTATTATCCAAAAGGCTGGACAGCCAGGGTTGATGGTGTAGCAACTGAAATTTTCAGGGCCAATTATGTGCTGAGGGCCATGATGGTTCCTGCCGGAGAGCATGAAATCGTTTTCGAATTCAAACCAAAATCATACGAAATTGGCAACAAAATTTCGCTGGCTTCATCCATTTTGCTGATGCTTGCTGCTGCCGGCGTGTTGTATGTCGAATTCAGAAAAAGGAGAAAGCATGCGTAAAAAAGGCCCGCAGCCCATCAGGCGAAAATTGTTGAATGCCTGGTTTGTGTCCACCCTCAGCATTACCTTGTTGTTGTTTTTGGTCGGACTGCTCACCCTGTTGGTTTTTAATGCCCGTTACCTGAACGCTTACATCAGGGAAAACATTGGCTTAACCCTCGTGCTCGATGAAGATGTGCGGGAAGTGGACTTGATTCAACTGGAAAAAATGCTTTCTGCCCGCCCCGAAGTTAAAACAGCTACCTATGTCGATGCAGCATCTGCGGCCAAAATACTGGAAGAAGAACTGGGTGAAAATTTTGTAGGTTTTTTAGGATACAACCCCTTACAGGCCACCATTGATGTAAAATTATTTGCCGCCTATACCCACAACGACAGCCTGAACGTGCTGGAACAACAATTTCTGAGTTTCCCCCATGTCGAAGAAGTTTACTATCAGCGGAACCTGGTCAACCTGATCAATGAGAACGCCCACAAAATCAGCCTCATCATCGGGGTGCTGGGAGTCATCATGCTGCTCATCTTTTTCGCTTTGATCAACAATACCATCCGGCTATCGATTTATGCCAACCGCTTCATCATCCATACCATGCAACTGGTAGGAGCCACCCGGTCGTTCATTCGCAAACCCTTTGTCAACCGTGCTATAGTGCAGGGACTCATTGGAGCCTTGCTGGCCAACCTGATACTGCTGTTCCTGATTGTTTCCTACAATACGCAATTCAGGGAAATTATTGAATTGAACAACCAACAGTTGATGGCCGGTGTTTTTATCACTGTTTTTGTTGCCGGATGGCTCATTGCCTGGCTTTCGACCACCCTGGCCGTAAACAAATTCCTTCGTTTACAATACGATGAATTATTTTATTAACTATTTTTACCGCTCAAATTCTAAAAATTATGTCGAAACTTAATCGTGAGCATCTCCAAAAAGAGACCTTTGCTTTAGGGAAAGAAAATTATAAACTGATGATCATCGGGGTAATTGTCATCGTGATTGGCTTCTTACTGATGATAGGCGGCGGAAGCGACGACCCTAATGTGTTCAACCCCGAAGTGTTCAGTTTCAGGCGGATTACCCTGGCACCTATGATTGTTTTGGCCGGCTTTCTTTTTGAAATTTATGCCATCATGAAAAAACCCAAACAGACCGAACAGTAATTATGGGAGTGATTGAAGCCATCATCCTGGGCCTTGTCCAGGGTCTTACTGAATTTTTACCGGTTAGCTCCAGTGGTCATCTCGAGATTGGACATGCTTTGT
This sequence comes from Prolixibacteraceae bacterium, assembly GCA_016938055.1. GTDB lineage: Bacteria > Bacteroidota > Bacteroidia > Bacteroidales > Prolixibacteraceae > Roseimarinus. The sequence continues at coordinate 8,433 of JAFGVJ010000365.1, read as the reverse complement.
TTGGTATCGAAGGGGAAAGCAACTTACTGTTCGACATTCTGGTTCATGGAGCTACTGTGCTGAGTACCCTGGTCATTTTTCGAAAAGATATTGTCAATATCTTCCGTGGTTTCTTCCGTTTTCAATGGAATGAACAAACCCACTATCTGTTTAAAATTTTGCTGTCGGCTGTTCCTGTAGGAATTGCAGGTGTACTGTTTGAAGATCAGATTGAAGCCTTGTTTGTAGGCAACATGATCTGGGTGGGAAGTGCACTGCTTGTAACAGCCACCTTATTGGCTTTTGCCAATTTTTATCGCAAAGGAACCCGCAAAATTGGTTACCTCGATGCATTGATCATCGGATTTGCCCAAATGCTGGCCGTTGTACCGGGCATATCGCGAAGCGGTTCAACCATCGCCACCGGCATGATATTGGGCAATCATAACAAAGAACTGGCAAGGTTTTCATTCCTCATGGTGATTATCCCGATCATGGGTGCAAACTTTCTAAAAATAATATCTGGTGATATGGCCGCCGAAAGCCATGTTGACTTACTCCCTTTGGTGGCTGGTTTCCTGGCTGCATTCCTGGCAGGTTTGCTGGCCTGCAAATGGATGATCGGCATTGTAAGCAAGGGAAAACTGATTTATTTTGCCATTTATTGTGCACTAATCGGTGCGATTGCTATCTTTGCGGCCTGATTTTTCAACAGTATCAGAACTGCAAATTTCTGGTTATAAAGCACATCAATGAGTCAATCGTTACAAAATCCCGATTTTCTTGCAGGCGAAATACTCTTATTCGATAAACCCATCGACTGGACCTCGTTCGATGTGGTGAACCGGGTAAGAATCATGTTGTGTCGAAAACTTAAGGTTAAAAAGCTGAAAGTGGGACATGCAGGCACCCTCGATCCAAAAGCCACCGGCCTGGTTGTGCTTTGTACCGGAAGAGCTACCAAAAAAATTGAAGAAATTCAGGCTGAAGAAAAAGAATACACAGCCACACTCAAACTGGGAGCGATTACCCCTTCGTACGACCTTGAAACTGAAGAAAGCGAAACTTTTCCAATCAACCATATCACTGCAGAACTCATTCAGGAAAAACTGCAACAATTCATCGGGAAGATTGAGCAAATACCACCGGTTTTTTCGGCCATCAAGGTAAACGGGAAACGTGCTTTTGACTATGCCCGAAAAGGGAAAGAACTGGAACTACAGGCCCGGACTATCCGGATAGACAATATCGAGGTGCTTCGTTTTGAATTGCCTGAACTGGAAATAAGGATTCAGTGCGGGAAAGGAACCTACATCAGGTCATTGGCACGCGATATTGGTACAGCCCTTGACAGTGGCGCATACCTGACACAGTTACGACGAACCCGCAATGGAAATTTTCAGGTTGAAAACGCCTGGACCATTATAAATTTTGAAAAAACCCTGGCAATTATGTAACCATTTTTTGATTTAACCGTAAAAGGCCACTCAGTACAAACAAACAAAAGGAAAAAAGATACATGAAATTATCCAAGTTTAAATTCGATTTACCCGAAAACCTGATCGCCATGCATCCATCGTATAATCGCGATGAAAGCCGCTTAATGATCCTCGACAGGGCAACCCGAAAAATTGAACACAAATCCTTCAAAGAAATTATTGATTATTTCGGCGATGGTGATGTGCTGGTTTTTAACGATACCAAGGTGTTTCCTGCCAGATTATATGGAAACAAAGAAAAAACCGGTGCCGAAATTGAAGTTTTCCTTTTGCGTGAACTGAACCGCGAACAACGCCTGTGGGATGTACTGGTCGATCCAGCCAGAAAAATCAGGATTGGCAATAAGCTGTACTTCGGTGAAGACGATTTGCTGGTGGCCGAGGTGATTGACAACACCACCTCCCGTGGCCGTACACTTCGCTTCCTCTATGATGGCCCTTACGAGGAATTTAAAGAAACCTTATTTGGACTGGGCGAAACACCCCTGCCAAAATTCATCAACCGTGCGGTGGAACCTGAAGACAAAGACCGCTATCAAACCATATTTGCCAAACACGAAGGAGCAGTAGCTGCCCCCACTGCTGGCCTGCATTTTAGCCGTGAATTATTGAAACGGCTCGAAATTGTGGGTTCTGAGTTTGCTTTTATCACTTTACATGTAGGCTTGGGCAATTTCAGAACTGTTGATGTGGAAGATCTTACCAAACACAAAATGGACTCAGAACAAATCTGGATTTCAGATGAAGCCTGTAAAATTGTAAACTCGGCCAAGGAGAACCGGAGAAATATCTGCGCTGTTGGTACTACCGTCATGCGTACCCTTGAAAGCTCCGTATCGACCAATGGCATGCTGAAGCCTTACGAAGGATGGACCAATAAATTCATTTTTCCTCCATACGAATTCAGTGTAGCCAACCGCATGATTTCCAACTTCCATTTACCCTTGTCAACCTTGTTGATGATGGTGGCCGGTTTTGCCGGTTACGATTTTCTGATGGAAGCCTACAAAATTGCCATTAAAGAAAAATACCGTTTTGGCACTTATGGCGATGCCATGTTGATTATCTAAAAAATCAATAGTATGATATACTGAAAGGGAGTGAACAGCTCCCTTTTTTGTTTCTCTAAACTTTGCTATTGATTGGCATAACCCAATGTTGCTATGCTGACTTTCACCCCGGGTACCTCCAGCAAAACAGCGGTACAAGCCTCCAGCGTAGCACCGGTTGTAACAATGTCGTCGACCAGTAACAGATGCTTTCCGCTGAGGGCAGTTTCGTTTTTCACAGCAAACAAACTGTTCACGTTTTCCCATCGGTCGTAACGTCCTTTTCGGGTTTGAGTTTCAGTAAACTCTTTCCGGTATAAGGATTTGAATTCAACTGGTTTACCAAGACTCTGAGCCAATCCTTCGGCAATTAAAAGACTTTGGTTATAGCCCCGTTTTTGTTCCTTCACTGGATGTAAGGGTACCGGTATGATCAGATCAACAGCATCGAAATAACTGGTTTGCTTCAATTCATTGCCATACATTCGGCCCATCTCAATGCCCACCTCCCTGGCTCCTTTATATTTCAATTGATGGATGAGCTTTTGGTAACGACTCCCCTTCTGAAAAATAAAATAGGCCGTAGCCTTTTCAACGCTTACCCTTCCCCAAAAGATTTGTTCAACCGGGTTACCATTCACCAGGTGATAATAGGTGCGGGGCAGTTCAATCAAACAATTGGTACACAACAACTTTTCCTGTTTCATCATAGGATTGTCGCAGGTAATACACAAATTGGGATAAATGAGCCCGGCAAAATCGTGGAGCATTTCTGCCATCATTGTAAGCAATTTCATAGCGTTGCTTTTTCCAATAATTTGGTGGAAACTTAGTTTCACAACCCAAAGTTTGGTAATTAATGTTTACCTGTCAACTAATTACACCAAAATGACTGATCTTTTTAACAAAAGCCTGTTTTTGAAGCATGAAGTAAAAACAGCAAGGCACTTAATAATTCATTGACATATTAATCGTAATGCAATTGTTTCATAATGCAGATATAAACCACCAACTGCTTCCTGTTCAAGCACTCATCTTAACTTTGTTTCAACATTTCAAAAAATGATCAAAATGAAACATATTATCCTTATCATTCCAAATATTACTCTCATCTTCAACCTTGAACAAGTCAAATAAACAACCTCGCAGGTAAACCAGAAATATTTTCTCAAAAGAAGGGCGTGCAGTTGCACGCCTTTTTTTATCTTCGTCGGGATATGGCGCGAAAAAAAAAACATACCCTTCCCATTCAATTGATTGAACTGGAAGATCAAAATTATCATATCCTGATCGAAACAGTTTTTCAGCACCAGCTGCGGGGCAAATGGGCCATCGATACCGGGGCCTCCAAAACGGTTTTCGACCTGAATCAGGCCAATTATTTTGAGTTGAATGAAAGTCAACCAACGGATATCCGATCAGCCGGAATTGGAGAGGGACACATCGATACCCAAACCGGTATGCTCCCCATCCTAAAACTGGGCGATGCAGAACTAAAAAACTGGCCGGTGGCCATCATTGATCTGGGACATATCAATGAACTGTATCGACAGTTTAGCAACGAAAGCATTGTTGGACTGCTGGGCAGCGATTTTTTGGTGATGCACCAGGCATGCATCGATTTTAAAAAACTCACACTTACATTTTACTATTGAATAACAATGAATTACAGGAACATATTCAGGGTAATGGTCCTAATTTTGGGTATTCTGTTGGCGAACTTGCTCACCATTTGGATCGATCAATTGATGCTTTCGTACAAATGGAAATATGCTCCCCATGTATCAACCTGGATTGGAATGGGCATTGTTGTGATCATCTATTATCCGCTCTTTACCCGCATCGATAAATGGGCAGGTAAAATTGGAGACCGATTTTTGAAAGCAGGCAAAAAGTTTATTGGCCGCGAAATCGGAACTTTCTTCGCTTTTCTGGCAGCCTTGCTCATTTTGTTCTACTTATACGGACGTGAATGGTTCAACAGCAATGTGATCCGTTCACTCATCCAATCGTTTTAATCAATCTTCATACTGCATTTTTCGGGTCATTCCACCATCGATAACCAGCTGAGTACCGGTGATAAAATTGTTCTCCCGATCGGACAAGAACAAACAGGCCCGTGCAATGTCATCGGGTTTGCCAACCCTGCTCGCAAAATGTTGCTCATGATCAGAGGCTTTCAGGGATGAATAGTCACCCGTTTCGATCCAGCCGGGTGCAATGGCGTTCACCATAATTTTATAGGGAGCAAAAGAAGCTGCCAGGGCATGTGTCAGGGCAAGGATTCCGCCCTTCGATGCGGCATAAGCTTCACTGTTGGGTTCCGACATCAACGCTCGGGTACTGGCAATATTCACGATGGCTCCCCCGGTTGATTTCATGTAGTGCGCTACAGTGCGCGATGCAAAAAATACCCCTTTCAGGTTGGTGTCTATTATTTTGTCCCACGTTGCCTCGTCGAGTAAAAAAGGATCACCAAATGCTGAGATACCTGCGTTGTTTACCAGTACATCAATTCGCCCGAACTGATTGTATGTTTTATGGATCATGGCTTCAAGCTCTTCCACTTTCGACACATCGGTTTTGATGAACAGGGCCGATTCTCCCTTGTCGCAAATGGTATCGACCACTGAATTTCCGGTGATTGGGTTAATATCAGCAACAAGCACATGATATTTCTTCATGGCAAAAGCCATGGCAATGGCCTGTCCGATTCCCTGACCTGCACCGGTAACAATGGCAACTTTCTTCTTCATTTTCTCCGTTTCAATTCATCAAATTTAATGCTATTTTGTTGATATTTTAGCAAGGTCGAAGTTGAGAGGCTTTTCACAGACTTCGATAATCAATTATCTTTGTTTGAAAACCTGAAAATTATTGTAAGCACCTAATAAACTGAAAGCTGAGAATTTAACCCATGACCACCAATAAAAAATACGCCGAAACACCCCTGATGAAACAATATTACGCGATCAAGGACAAGCATCCCGACGCGATCCTGCTGTTCAGGGTAGGTGATTTTTACGAAACCTTTGGGGAAGATGCGATCAAAACAGCCGGGATTGTTGGCATTACCCTCACCCGCAGAGCCAATGGAGCCGCCAGCTTTGTAGAACTGGCCGGATTTCCCTACCATGCCCTTGACACCTACCTTCCCAAATTGGTCCGTTCAGGCCAGCGGGTAGCCATTTGTGAGCAACTGGAAGATCCGAAAATGACCAAAAACATTGTCAAACGTGGCATTACTGAACTGGTCACGCCGGGTGTTTCCATTAACGACAACATCCTGAACCACCGCGAAAACAACTTTCTGGCTTCGGTTCATTTTGACAAAAAAATGGCCGGCGTTGCTTTCCTCGACATCTCGACCGGTGAATACCTCACAGCCGAAGGATCCTTCGAGTATGTTGATAAACTGCTGAACTCGTTCCAACCTAAAGAAGTGCTTTTTCAGCGCGGGAAAGAAACTGATTTTAACCAACATTTCGGCCACAAATTTTATACTTTCAAACTCGACGATTGGGTGTATACCAGCGATGCTGCGGTTGAACGACTCCACCGTCATTTCGAGGTAAAATCACTCAAAGGATTTGGGGTCCAAAACCTTGAATATGGCATTGTCGCTTCAGGGGCCATCCTGCATTACCTCGATCTGACCCAGCACCACCACATCAAACACATTTCGAACCTGGCCCGGGTAGAAGAAGACCGCTACGTATGGCTCGACCGTTTTACCATCCGCAACCTTGAACTGCTGCATCCTTTGAACGAAGGTGGAAAAACCCTGGTCCAGGTGATTGATAAAACCCTCACTCCCATGGGTGCCCGCATGCTCCGACGCTGGATTTCCTTCCCCTTGAAAAATGTACAGGCCATCAACAAGCGCTTGAATGCAGTGGCTTGTTTCATTGATCAACCCGAATTGAAAGAACAAATTGAGGAACAAATCAGGGAAATTGGCGACCTGGAACGCCTGATTTCAAAAGTGGCCGTACAGCGCATCAATCCCCGCGAAGTGGTGCAGTTAAAAATTGCCCTTCAGGCCATCGCGCCCATTCGGGAGTTCTGTGCCCAATCGGGGAACGATATGCTGGAACAATTTGCCGAGCAACTGAATCCTTGTGCAAAAATCGCTGAACGCATCGAAAGGGAATTGTACCCCGATCCGCCCAACCAGGTAGTCAAAGGAAATACCATTGCCAATGGAATTCACCCCGAACTGGATGAATTGCGCGAAATCAAACAATCTGGCAAACATTACCTGCTGAAAATGCAGGAGCGCGAAATTGCCAAAACAGGAATCACCTCATTGAAAATTGCCTTCAACAACGTTTTTGGCTATTACATTGAGGTCAGAAACACCCACAAGGACAAAGTACCAACTGAATGGATCAGGAAACAAACGCTGGTGAGCGCCGAACGTTACATCACCGAAGAACTTAAAACTTACGAATCGAAAATATTGGGGGCTGAAGAAAAGATCCTCCAGATTGAAGAACAGCTTTTTAACGAACTGGTATTGGCACTGATGGAATACATCCAGGCCATCCAGCTGAATGCCAATTTGCTTTCACAAATCGACTGTTTACTTTCGTTTGCCACCGTTTCGGGCAACAACCAATATGTGAAACCGGTGATCAATGAATCCCAGACACTTTTGATCAAAGAAGGCAGGCATCCGGTCATAGAACAGCAACTTCCACCCGGCGAAGAATACATTTCGAACACCGTGCTGCTCGATCGCGATGAGCAGCAAATCATCATCATCACCGGCCCCAACATGTCGGGAAAATCAGCCTTGCTCAGGCAAACAGCCCTCATTGTGCTGATGGCCCAGATTGGCTGCTTCATTCCGGCCGAGGCCGCCGAGATCGGTTACATCGACAAGATTTTTACCCGCGTGGGCGCCTCCGACAATATTTCACTGGGCGAATCGACTTTTATGGTGGAGATGAACGAAGCCGCCAGCATCCTGAACAACCTTTCGGACCGCAGCCTCATTCTTCTTGATGAATTAGGCCGGGGAACCAGCACCTACGATGGCATATCCATAGCCTGGTCGATTGTGGAATACATCCATAATCACCCGAAATACAGGGCCAAAACCCTGTTTGCCACACATTATCACGAATTGAACGAGATGGAACACAGCCATCAAAGGGTCAAAAATTATAATGTAACGGTCAAAGAAATCGACAATCGGGTGATTTTTCTCCGAAAATTGGTCCGTGGCGGGAGCAACCATAGTTTTGGGATTCATGTAGCCCGCATGGCAGGAATGCCCAAAAGCCTGGTAAAACGATCGGAAGAGATCTTGTCTCAGCTGGAAGACACCCATCGCAAGGATTCCTTGTCGAAACCATTGGATACCATCAGTACAGAACGGGAAGGTATCCAGCTCAGCTTCTTCCAACTCGACGATCCGGTGCTCAAACAAATCAGGGACGAGATCATCAACCTCGACATCAATAACCTGACACCTGTGGAAGCCCTCAACAAACTGAATGAAATCAAAAAAATCAGCGGCATCAAAAGCAAATGAATGGAGTAAAGAAAAACAAGGATTTTTCCCAATAAAAAATGGAGACATTTTTGGCGTATGAAAAAATGTTTTATATTTGCAACCGCTTAAAAGCAGTACGTTCTGAAGTATACGCGGGAATAGCTCAGTTGGTAGAGCACGACCTTGCCAAGGTCGGGGTCGCGAGTTCGAGTCTCGTTTCCCGCTCAGTTGAAGTTCTGGAAGATTATTCTTCCAACATAGAAAACGGGCGAGAAGCCTGACAATGATAAGTCCCGTTTCTCGTTCCCTTATATCTGCCCGGATGGTGGAATGGTAGACACGTTGGACTTAAAATCCAATGGCCATTATGGCTGTGGGGGTTCAAGTCCCCCTCCGGGTACTT
>JAFGVJ010000364.1 GCA_016938055.1 Prolixibacteraceae bacterium | reverse complement strand
TTTTGCCCGATTACAATCAGGTCGTCGAACCAGAGCTCCCCGGCCCGGGTCGAGGTAAAGGTGTACACCAGTTCCACCTCATCAATCACCAGAAATTCAGCATCAAAAATCCCCGCCGATTGTGCATTTCCCGTTTGTAAATCAGTAGCATTCAGCAGCCACTCGCCATGTGCAGTACGCATCAAATCCACCTGAACAGTCATGTTTTCGTTCCACTCGAGTGTGCTTTCGGCCATCAATTGTTCAGGCTCCCCATTGCGCATTTTCCAGAGCGAAACCAGGTCACTTGTCCCTGAAGCATTCACCCCAATGGCATAACCATGTTCGGCATTGTTATCGCTCAATGATTTCAACCAAACATAAAAGAAGTTGGTGTTGGATGGATCCCAGTTCCCGTTTTTCAGCTTGAATGAAAAGAGGTATTCAGCCTCACTGAGCTTGAAAGTACTGCCGTAATGAGTGAGTACCGAGGTTCCGGCCACACTTTTCAGGGCATGTTTCATGGATTGAGCTCCCTGAATGGGCCGGTCGCCTGAAAGTTCCCAATCGGAAGTATTTTCCCAGCCCTGAACATCGTACTGTTCAAACTGTTCGATGAGACGAGCATCGCTACGGGTAAAAAACTGTATGGTTTTGCTGTCGGACTCCAGCAAACCTGCCACATCGGCAATGCTGTATTCCAACCAGCCGTTTTTATCAGTGTGAATGCCCCAGGTGTAAAGTCCTTGATTGTAGGAAACTTCACCTGAAACAATGTCGTTACTAACAAACCGGAGAACGAGTGCAGAATCGGCTATCGGATCACCGTTGCTGTTGAGTGTAATGGCACTGATGGTGGTCACATCCTCCGAAAAGGCAAACAAGGGTGAGCTAATGATTTTCACCTGATTGGCAATGAACGATGCCGAATCAACGGCTTCGACCTGAACATTGTCCATAATGACTTTATCGCTGGCATACGATGAATTCATTCTTACCACCAATTGCAGTGTTTCCCCGGCTAATCTCTGTTGGGTAAGTTTCACTGCACCCCAATCGCCTTCAGCAGTGCCATGCGGTTGAAAGGGAACTTCTTCTCCTCCGTTGAGTCGGTAATATGCTTTCAGGTATTTATTTTCAGGCTTGTCACTGCTGCCGGTTTCGCTGGCATCGAGTGAAAGGTTCACGGCATCGTAAGCTGCAATGTCGATGATTTCAGTAGTCCATACCACTTCACCGTCGGAATCAAGTACTTCGAAGCGGCCACCAGCTGTGGTCACGGTTTTGGCATAATCATTGGCATTGGAAAATTCGCAACCTTCGTAGCTCAGTATCCAGGAAACTCCTGATAAATCGGTCACAATTTCTCCGTTTTCATTGGCCCATACCCCCTTATCGGGAATGTCGAAAACCTCAGACCATATCAGTTGTGCATGACTGTTGATACTTAACATTAAAGTAAAAACCGTGAGCAATGTTCGAAAATGTTGGTGCATCGTAGTGGTTTTTAAAGGGCAATGTATATTTTTGACATGCTGAAAATAGAAAAAAACAGCTAGTAAAACAGTTAACAATTTAATTAATTTTTTCAAGAAAATGAGAGTCGCAATTGTTGGTGCAAGCGGCGCTGTAGGACAAGAGTTCCTGCAAGTGCTGGATGAGCGGAATTTCCCGCTCGATGAGTTGGTTTTGTTCGGGTCGTCCCGGAGTGCAGGAAGCACTTATACTTTCCGTGGAAAGCAACTTGTTGTAAAGGAACTCAAACATGGTGACGATTTTAAGGACATCGACATAGCCTTAACATCGGCCGGAGCTGGTATCTCCAAGGAATTTGCATCAACAATTACCAAGCATGGCGCCATCATGATCGACAATTCGAGTGCTTTTCGTTACGACAACGATGTACCCCTGGTGGTTCCTGAAGTGAATCCCGAAGATGCCCTGAACCGTCCGCGCAACATCATTGCCAATCCCAACTGCTCAACCATTCAGATGGTAGTGGCTTTGAAACCCATTAACGATTTGTCCAAAATCACCCGCATTCACGTGGCCACTTATCAGGCTGCCAGTGGTGCCGGTGCCCAGGGCATTGCCGAGCTCGAAGAGCAAATACAGCAGGTTGCCCATGGTGAAGCTACCAGTCCAAAGAAATTTCCATACCAGCTGGCCATGAACATCATTCCCCAGATTGATGTGTTCCTCGACAACGATTATACCAAGGAGGAAATGAAGATGAACTGGGAGACCAAAAAGATTATGCATACCGATGCCGAAGTTTCGGCAACCTGTATCCGTATTCCTGTAGCACGTGCTCACTCCGAAGCCATCTGGGTAGAAACCGAAAAAGAACTATCGGTTGAAACAGTGAAAGCAGCCATGGAAAGTTTTGAAGGCCTTACGGTACTCGACAATCCGGCAGAAAAGCAATATCCCATGCCACTGTTTGTATCGGGCAAGGACGATGTGTATGTTGGCCGTATTAGGAAGGACATTGCTTCGAAAAAAGGCCTCACCTTCTGGTGCGTGGGTGATCAGATCAAAAAAGGTGCTGCGCTGAACGCTGTTCAGATTGCAGAATGGCTGATCAAAACCGGTAACGTTTAAAAGGGGGAACCGACCTTTTTACTGAAAGGCCCGGTGGAAACAAACCATAAATATTCCATCCAAAAAGAAAGGGTTCCATCAAACGGAACCCTTTCTTTTTGGATGGATGACAGACTGAACACAGTCCATCACTCCCTTCGTTACAATTTGAAGAAGAGATAGTTCACGGTTTTACGGTTCTCCTGCAATTCTTCTTCCGACAGTTCCCCCTGCGGTGCTTTCTCTTCGCCATAAGCGGTGGTGGTCATCCGTTTTGCATCGATTCCTCTTGCCTTCAATAAAGCAACAACTGAGTTGATTCTTCGTTGCGACAGGGCCTTGTTATAATCGGCATCCCCCCTGGGATCACAATAGCCAAAAACATTGACCATGTAGTCGGGGTTTTCCTTGAGGATCACAACAATTTCGTCGATTTTCTTCAACTGATCGGAAGTGACATTGGAAGCATCGGTGGCATAATAAATCGGATCGAGTTGATCATTCAGCAAATCGATGGTTACCTGCCGGTCGGGACAACCTTTTGCATCCACTTTGGTTCCTTTCGGGGTATCGGGGCATTGATCCAAATCATCACTAACCCCATCGCCATCCTGATCGTTGGGACAGCCTTTTTCGTCAACTTTGGTCCCTTTCGGTGTGTCGGGGCATTGATCAAGGGCATCGCTTACGCCATCGCCATCGGCATCCAGCGGGCAGCCTTTTTTGTCCACTTCAACTCCCTTAGGGGTATCAGTGCATTGGTCTTCATCGTCATAAACACCATCGCCATCGGCATCAAAGGGGCAGCCCTTATCGTCCACTTTAGTTCTCTTGGGAGTATCGGGGCATTGGTCGTACAAATCAATTACCCCATCGCCATCGGTATCGAGCGGACAGCCTTTCTCGTCCACTTTGGCACCAGCGGGGGTGTCGGGGCATTCATCAATGCCATCAAAAACTCCGTCGTTATCCTGATCACTGGGGCACCCTTTACTGTCGACAGTTGCACCCTTGGGTGTACCCGGGCACTCGTCGAGGTTATCAATCACACCATCCTTGTCAGTGTCGGGCTGCTTGATGAAACTCACTTCAATCCCGAAAACCAGCTTCATGAAGTCATCCTTCACATCAATGACCACATTGTTGATTTCACGGGTCGATTGAATGCCATTGATGTAACCTCCCTGCAGGTACAACGAGAAAGTTTTACTCAAGGGATATTTTACCCCAAGACCCAGGTTAAAATTGATCCCATCTTTGGCATTGTCGAGCATGAAGCCGGGACCTGCATAAACATAAGGTTGAAACTTACTTTCAACCGGAAAGATGTATCCGTTGTAAAGTTTATACCTGAGGTTCAACACAGGGTTCAACAAGTCGAGGGGTTCATTGATGTTTTGGTTGCCAAAATAACCAATGTTGGCATGTAGCATCAGGTCGAACGAACGGCTCAGGTATCGGCTCAGATAGGCCTCAGGGGTAAGGCCTATTGTTTTGGTATCGAGGTTATAATATCCACCGGCACCTGCTCCAAATCCCCACTTTTTCTCGATAGTCTGTCCAACAGCATTGCAATGCCATAACAGACCAATCACCAGGAAAATCAATAATTTTCTCATGATAGATTTTTTAAATGAACAACTAAGAATAGCACAAAAACAAATCAATGTTCTCCGAACTGCTCAATGGCTGTTTCAAGCATTCTTAAACAGTTGAAAGAATCAAAACAATTTACAATAAAATACTTATTCAATCCATCATTTATAATTTCATTCTGAAGGGTATGGCGAACCATCCATTCTTCGGTGTAAACAGTTCATTGAAGGGTGATTTAGCAGATCTTATAAGAGGTCACCTTTTTCATGATCGCCTGATTTGATCTTACAATTATATTTTTACTTTTGTAAAGCACCGACGAAAAAAGCATGTCACTAAAACCTTTACTTTCCTTACAGAAACCTGTTTTTTTTGATCACGACGGCTCCGTTGATGATTTTGTTGCGCTTATTTGCTTACTCACACTCGACCAGTATCGGATTACAGGCATTTCAATCACTAACGGAAATTGTCACCTCGATGTGGCCACAGAAAGCACCCTCCGCATCTTAAGCCTTTTTTGCCGCTACGATGTTGAAGTGGCTCAAAGCAGTGCCCTGCCCATGAACCCTTTTCCTGAAAACTGGCGAAGCAAAAGCCACTTTATTAACAAATTGAAAATTCTTACAGAAAGGGCACCTGACTTCAAACAACTCAGTAAGATAGATGCTGTTGATTTTACGGCACAAAAGCTCTTGGCCGAAACTGAAAAAACAATCATCGTGTTAACTGGTCCGGCAACAAACCTTGTCCAAACATTTGAGCGTTACCCCGAGGTGAAAAATAAAGTGGATAAAATTCTCTGGATGGCAGGTGCATTTATGGACGATGGCAATGTAAAATGGCCCGATCACGACGGTAGCGCCGAATGGAACATTTTTTGGAGCCCCGATGCAGCATCGGCTTTATTGGAATCGGGGGTGCCCGTATACATGTTTCCCCTCGATAGCTGCCGGCAACTCCCGGTAGACCATGATTTGATGTACAACCTGAAACACAGTCGCAAAAAACTGAGCAAACTGGTCTATCAACTTTTCAATCCCATTTTCAGTGCCCATGCCCATTACTATATGTGGGATGTGCTGCCGGCTGTTTACCTGGGAAAACCCGAACTGTTCCAATTTGAAAATACCGCCATTAGTGTAGAAAAAAGGGGAACATCGGTTGGAAATATCTACCGGAGCAGCAACGGGAGCAAGGTGTGGTACTCAAAATATATCAGTGACCAGGGTTTTTATGACTTTCTGCTGAACCAATTAAAACAGTTTTAAGTTTCTTCCAGCTTACAATCCATCACAATAACGCAAATAATTGATGCTTGAACTTTTCGATTTGTCGTTCTACAACTGGTGCTTGCTATTGTTTTGCGCCTTGCTGATTGGCATGTCGAAGGCAGGCGTTCCCGGGGTTTCCATTGCAGTGATTCCCATGATGGCCATCCTGTTCGGAGGCAAGCCATCGACCGGGATTTTATTACCCATACTCATTTTTGCCGATCTCTTTGGAGTGGGTTATTACCACCGTCATGCAAATTGGAAACACATTATTAGAGCGCTGCCCTGGGCTTTTGCAGGAATTCTGATAGCCATGTTCGTAGGCAACCAGATCAACGATCAACAATTTAAAACACTGATTGCCCTGATTATCTTCGCCAGCCTGATTCTGATGGTTCGAAATGACCTGAAAAAGAACAGGGCTTCAGTGCCAGACCATTATTCCTTTGTTGCTTTCATGGGATTGAGTGGCGGATTTGCTACCATGATCGGAAATGCAGCCGGCCCCATCTTTGCCATCTACCTGCTGGCTTTGCGGCTTCCAAAAAATGAATACATCGGAACTGCTGCCTGGTTTTTTCTGATCATCAACCTGTTCAAATTGCCCTTGCACCTATTCATCTGGAAAACCATCAGCGTACCTTCCCTTGTGCTCAATGTTGTTACCCTGCCTGCCATTGCTGCCGGGGCTTTCATCGGAATATTCATCATTAAAAAAATACCTGTTGGTCTTTACCGCTGGGTTGTGATTGTGGTGACCTTTTTATCGGCCCTCCTCATGTTAAGATAAAAAATGAGACCAGCCCGAAGCCAGTCTCATTGGTACTACCTTTTTATTGGCAGGTTGAACGAAAAACAAATTTGAAAGGGTTTCACCTATATATCCTGGTTTTTGCCAAAAGGTTACCCTCATTTTTGATTTTTTTTTCAACTTTTTTTCATCTGCCTTCATTTTTTGATGTCAAAGCACTGCATTACTGATAGTTATCAAAATTGAAAAACTGAGCATTTTTGGATCAATTTTGACCCGAAAAAACAGACACGAAACACAGTTTTTCAAACATTGGCCTGTTGAAATGAAAAAGGAGCAAATGGGAATGACCCTCTTGCTCCTCTTATAATATTGTTGGTGAATAAGCTATTTCGGAAAGAAAAAAGTAAATCCCAGTACAATTAAAACGATGAGCAATAAAACGGCAAAGAAGATGATCACCCCAACCCTGTATCGTTTGTTGGATTGTACCAGTTTATTGACCGATTGAATTTTGTTGATTTTGTTGACCAGCTTTTTGAGAGCCATTTGGTCCTTCACAATGTAATCGTAAGCCCCGTATTTCATGGTATTGATGGCAACATCGATGTTGTCCTGCCCTGAGAGGAAAATGAATTCCACATTGCTATCCATTTCTTTGGCCTTTTTCAACACATCAATCCCGTTCATTCCGTCGAGCAGAAAGTCCTGAATGATGATGTCGGGGTTCCGGTAAAGGTTGTTGATAGCATCTTCGCCAGAGTAAAAGGGCATCACATTGGTGAATTTATTTGTTTTAAGATAACTTACGATCAGCTTGTTATACACCCTGTTGTCTTCAACTACAAATATCAATGAATCGTTTGTGTTTTGCATAATGGTTGTATTTGAAACTGTAAACGGGTAGCGTTCACATTGGTATCAAAGGTACTCTCTTTTTATAACTCGAGTCCTAAATTAAGAATTTTTTCAATAAGAGCGTTACATTAACTACAACTAATCATAAGAAATAGTCACGATTTCGTAAACACCAGCCATCTGTAGTGATTTACCTACCATTTCCCCCTGTTCACCGGTAAAAAATGACTAAACATACTACTTTGCTTTGCATAGTACTATAAGCTCCTTATTTTTGAGCTGTCAATGAAACACAAACAAAACCAATTAAGCATTGTACCCATGAAGTCTGAAAACACAAAAGCGCAAATGCGGAAGGGAATTCTGGAATATTGCATCCTTGAGATTCTGTCCAGGAAAAATGCCTATGCCCCCGACATCATCGAGGAAATGAAAAAAGCCAGGATGATTGTGGTGGAAGGCACCCTTTATCCCTTGCTCACCCGGTTAAAAAATGCCGGGATGTTAAGTTATCGCTGGGAAGAGTCGCAACAGGGACCACCCCGGAAGTACTATGAACTCACACCCGAAGGGGATGAGGTCCTATCAGACCTTAAAACCTCGTGGAACGAAATTGTACAAGCTGTTGAAATCATTCGTAAATCATCCTAATCTATGCATAAAATGAAAAAAACTTTGACCATTAATATCAGCGGTACGGTATTTCACATCGATGAAGATGCCTACGATAAGCTGAAAAGTTACCTGGCCATTATTGGCAACCACTTTAGAAAAGAAGTTGGCGGACAAGAAATTATCAACGACATTGAAGCCCGGATGGCCGAACTTTTTGCGCAACGTACCCTCAATGCACAGGAAGTTGTCAACCTGGATATGGTGCTGGCAGTGGAAGAAATCATGGGCCTCCCCGATGATTTTTTGGATGCTGAAGAAGCAACAGGTTCTGAGGAAAAAAGGACCGACGAACCACCCTATCAGCAGAGGAGCCAGGCCAAACGCCTTTACCGTGATCCCGACTCAAGGGTGTTGGGAGGCGTTTGCAGTGGACTGTCGCACTACATGAAAATGGATAAAGTGCTGGCAAGAGTCTTGTTTTTCATCCTGTTCCTGATCACCTCAGGGGCAGCTGCACTCATCTACCTCATTTTATGGATTGCAGTTCCCAAAGCCCGAACCACCTCCCAGAAGCTCGAAATGCGGGGCGAAAAAATCAACATCGGGAGCATTGGCAAATCGGTCAAGGAAGAATTTTCA
>JAFGVJ010000363.1 GCA_016938055.1 Prolixibacteraceae bacterium | reverse complement strand
TGATTCAGACCATTAAAAAAGCCCCACCATACCGGCAGGGCTTTAATTTATTTCATTTCATTCTGAACATCAATCATCCTTTTTGGACAAAATTGCATCGCGCTCGGCCAGGAATTCCGACAAACGTTCGGTGGTGGAACGGGTAATGGCCACCCTTCCGGAACGGATAAACTGCAGCACTTTAAATTCATTCAATTCATGAAAGAAGGCCTGCGTTTCTTCCTTGTGCCCTGTTTTTTCAATCACCGTATACTCTTTGGTGATTTCCAGAATCCGGGCATTGTACTTACGCACCAGGTTTTCAATCTGGTTGCTTTCAGTCAATGCTTCGGTCGACACCTTATACAAGGCAATTTCCTGAAAAATCAATTCATCGTTGGTATGGTAAAAGGCTTTCATCACTTCTACCTGTTTCTCAATTTGCTGAACAATTTTGGATACCTGTTCGCTGGTTGAGTTGACAACTATGGTGAATTTACTGATGCCTTTGATGGCCGATTCGGAAACGGTCAAACTCTCGATGTTCACCTTCCGGCGGGTAAATACAATGGTGATGCGGTTCAGCAAACCAATGTGGTTTTCGGTAAAGGCAATGATGTTATATTCTTGTTTCATTTCATTTCTTTTTACGGGTTCAACTTATGCATTCGGGTTTTCAAGAATGATGTCTGAAACGCCTGCACCGGTAGGTACCATGGGGAAAACATTGTCTTCCTTTTCAACCACTACTTCGAGCAGGAAAGGTCCCTTGGTATTGAGCATTTCATCAATGGCCGCTTCCAGTTCATTTCCCTTCACTACTTTACGCGCAGGAATACCAAAGGCACCCGAAAGTTTGATGAAGTCGGGGTTCACCAGTTCGGTAAACGAATAACGCTTTTCGAAGAACAGTTCCTGCCACTGGCGTACCATTCCCAGGAAGTTGTTGTTCAGGATCACCACTTTCACCGGAATTTTTTCCTGGGCTATAGTGCCCATTTCCTGCATGGTCATTTGAAAACCACCGTCGCCGATGAAAGTTACCACGGTACGGTCGGGACAGCCAATTTGAGCACCCACGGCAGCCGGCAAACCAAAACCCATGGTTCCCAGTCCGCCCGAAGTCACCACACTCTTGGTTTTACTAAATTTGAAGTATCGGGCAGCAATCATCTGGTGCTGACCAACATCGGATACACAAATGGCATCACCATTGGTCTTTTCCGAGATGATGCGAACAGCTTCACCCATGGTGATTACCCCGTTGTTGCGGTAGATGTCGTTTTTAATGACCTTCTGATATTCAATATCGTAACAATCCTGAAAACGTTTTAACCAGTCGGAATGATCAGCTTTGTTGACCAGAGGAATCAGTTTTTTCAAAACTCGTTTGGCATCACCCAAAACTGGGTATTTTGTTTTGACAATCTTTCCGATTTCGGATGGATCAACTTCAATGTGGATAATATCGGCCTGTTTGGCATATTTGTTCACATTGCCGGTTACCCGGTCGTCGAAACGCATGCCAAGCCCAATGAGCAGGTCACATTCGTTGGTCAACAGGTTGGGACCGTAATTCCCGTGCATCCCCAGCATGCCCACGTTGAGCGGGTGATCGCTGGGCAGGGCTGAATTGCCCAACAAAGTCCAGGCAGTAGGAATGTTGGTTTTTTCGATAAAAGCTTTCAACTCTTCTTCGGCTTGTGAAAGGATCACTCCTTGTCCTACCAGCAGGAAAGGACGTTTGGCCTTGTTGATAGCATCTGCAGCAGCTTCAATCTGCTTGATATCGATGGGGTAAAATGGAATGTAACTGCGAATTTTGGTGCACTTTACATATTCGAAATCAATCTCGGCAAATTGGGCATCTTTGGCAATGTCGACCAAAACCGGACCGGGACGCCCGCTTCGGGCAATGTAAAAGGCTTTGGCTATCACTTCGGGAATCTCATCGGCCGAAGTAATCTGGTAGTTCCATTTGGTCACAGGCATACTCATGCCCACAATGTCGGATTCCTGAAATGCATCGGTACCCAGCAAGGGAGAAGCCACCTGCCCGGTAATACACACCACAGGAGTAGAATCAATCATTGCATCGGCAATGCCGGTCACCAGGTTGGTTGCACCGGGCCCTGAGGTTGCAAAACAAACCCCAACTTTACCGGTGACCCTTGCCATGCCTTGTGCGGCATGTATGGCACCTTGTTCGTGCCGGGTCAATACGTGGTTGAGTTTATCGCGATGGCCATACAGGGCATCGTAAATGGGCATGATAGCCCCTCCCGGATAACCAAAAATGGTGCTTACTTCTTCAGCGATCAGTGACCTGATCAATGCTTCTGAGCCAGTCATTCTTTCTGCCATAATCTTTCTTTTATTTGAATTTTTATTCTCTGTTATCTGTTCATCTTGTTTCTCAACAAGTTATTATAATTCCCTGATGGCACCACGATCGGCCGAGGTGACCATACTGGCATAAGCCTTCAGCGCTGTACTGACCACCCTTTCGCGATTGGGTTTGAAAGCCTGCTGGCCTTTGGCAAGTTCTTCGGCACGGCGCTTTTCAATTTCGGCCTCGCTGATCAGCAGGTTTATTTTGCGTGCAGGAATGTCAATTTCAATGGGGTCGCCATTCTGCACCAGCGCAATTTCACCACCGGATGCAGCTTCGGGCGATACGTGTCCGATTGACAATCCGGAAGTTCCTCCTGAAAAACGACCATCGGTGACCAGGGCACAGGCTTTATCGAGTTTAACCGCCTTGATGTAGGAAGTTGGATACAACATTTCCTGCATTCCGGGTCCTCCTTTGGGACCTTCGTAAAGGATGAATACCACATCGCCGGCTTGTACTTCATCACCCAGGATGCCGTTACAGGCTGCTTCCTGTGAATGAAAAACCTTGGCTGTTCCTTTAAAACGGAAGACCGAAGGATCAACGCCCGCGGTTTTCACGATGCAGCCGTTCCTGGCAATGTTGCCAAACAGAACGGCCAGACCTCCTTCCAGGTTATAAGCATTGTCAAGATTGCGGATACAACCTTTTGCACGGTCAGTATCCAGTTCCTTGTAATAGTTTTCCTGCGAACCCATTACCAGGTTGGGACGGTTCCCGGGTGCCGAAGCAAAACGTTTTTTAGCTTCCTCGAGTACGGTGGGCCGCATTATGTCATATTTTGCCAAAGCTTCACCCAGGGTCATCCGATCTACCCGATGCGTTGTGGTATCGAGCAAACCGGCACGGTCCAGTTCCCCCAAAATGCCCATGATACCACCGGCCCGGTTCACATCTTCCATGTGATAGCTCGAGCTGGGTGCCACCTTACAAATGTTGGGAACCCTACGCGAGAGTTCATCAATGTCCTTCATGGTGAATTCAACTCCGGCCTCGTGGGCAATGGCCAGCAGGTGTAAAATGGTGTTGGTACTTCCGCCCATGCCAATGTCGAGGGTCATGGCATTCATGAATGACTCGCGGGTAGCAATGGAACGGGGCAATACCTTATCGTTTCCGTTGAAATAGTAATCTTCGGTAATTTGTACAATGAGCTCGGCAGCCTCGTCGAACAGGACTTTCCGGTTGGCGTGGGTGGCCAGCACCGATCCGTTGCCCGGAAGTGCCATACCAATGGCTTCGGCCAGACTGTTCATCGAGTTGGCGGTAAACAAACCTGAACACGATCCGCAGGTAGGACAGGCATTTTGCTCCACCAGAGTGATTTCCTCGGTTGAAACATTGTCGTCGACAGCCAGCACCATGGCATCCACCAGATCGTATTTTTTGTCATTCACCTTTCCGGCTTCCATTGGTCCGCCCGAAACAAAAATGGCCGGGATGTTCAGCCGCATGGCAGCCATGAGCATACCGGGTGTAATTTTATCGCAGTTCGAGATGCAAATCATGGCATCCACCATGTGCCCGTTGCACATGTATTCCACGCTGTCGGCAATCAAGTCGCGCGAAGGGAGTGAATACAACATGCCGTTGTGACCCATGGCGATGCCATCGTCGATGGCAATGGTATTGAATTCGGCGGCAAAGCATCCTTTGGCTTCAATTTTCTTCTTCAACATTTGACCAATGTCGTGCAGGTGGGCATGGCCCGGCACCATTTGGGTAAACGAATTGACGATGGCAATAATGGGCCGGCTAAATTGTTCTTCCTTCATCCCGTTGGCACGCCATAAGGCACGTGCGCCTGCCATTTTACGGCCTTGTGTAGTGGTTGAGCTTCTTAACTGTTTCATCTTGAAAATTCTTTATAAAAAAAAACCATCCTCGCTTTGAGAATGGTCTATGTTTAGTTGTTTACGTTCGATTGCTACAAACCATTCTCATTTCATCATAATGACGAGCACCACGACGACCAGAATCACGAGAATGGAAATGTTGTTTAAAGCTTTCATTTTTCTAAAATCTGGGAACAAAAGTAGAAATAAATATGAAAAATCAAAACGGCACATTCAGATAATGCCATAATTTGCTTTATAAATTAACATAGGGCGCCTGTTTTAATTACAAATTCATATTGACAGACTTTTTCTTATTTCAATTTCCTTATTCACGAAAAATGATCATTCATTTTCAAAATAGCATTACAAAACGATCAAAACCGGTGTTTCACTTCATATGATTTCGGGTTGATCGCTTTGAAAGATGAATTTCGATGGTTACTTTCATGCCAAAATCATTCAACCATGGAGTTTGTTAACCCGAAAGCATTCATTCAGACGCAACCACAGCTCAAATTTTTTGGAGGTCAAGCATTTACCGGTTTCCTGATGCACCTGCTCAGGATGAAAAAAGTCAACAAATTGTACACCGAACTGGCCCGGGAAAAGGGGCTCGACTTTATAGACAAGTTGATTGAAACCCTCGACATCCGTTTTGAGTTTGACGAAAACCAATTGAAGAAGATTCCGCTCAAGGGACCTTTCATCACCATTTCGAACCACCCCTATGGCGGGCTCGATGGCATTTTGCTCATCAAGCTCCTGTCGAAAGTACGCCCTGATGTAAAAATACTGGCCAATTCCTTGTTACAGAAAATTGACCCGCTTCAGGATTTTTTCATTGGCATACAGCCCTTTGATCAGAAAAACAGTGACCGTACCGGTTTAAAACAAGTCATCACCCACCTGCGCAACAACGGCGTATTGGGGGTTTTTCCGGCAGGCGAGGCATCGGGTTACGACCAATACTAC
Organism: Prolixibacteraceae bacterium; assembly: GCA_016938055.1. Classification (GTDB taxonomy): domain Bacteria; phylum Bacteroidota; class Bacteroidia; order Bacteroidales; family Prolixibacteraceae; genus Roseimarinus. The sequence goes on along the minus strand of JAFGVJ010000363.1, from coordinate 3,320 downwards.
AATGTAGCCGATAAGGAATGGGAGTTTATGGTAATCAAGCTGATCAAGAAGGCCAATGTTCCGGTGGTTCCCATTTATTTCAGCGGCTCTAACTCGAGGTTGTACCACATACTGGGCATGATCAACCCGGTATTGTCGAGCATTAAGCTACCCTCTGAATTATTTAAAAAGAAAAAGAATGTAAGCATCCGCATAGGCTCTGCGATTAAGGCAGCAGAGCTCAACCAGTTCAGCGATATTCACCAGACAGGCAGATTTTTAAGGGCTAAAACCTATTGTCTGGGAGCCAGTCAGCAACTTGAAATCAAAAAGTTTTTTCACATTCCCAATTTCATGAAAAAAGAAACGGTCGAGGCCATCATACCAGCCATTGATCCGGACAAGATGCTGCATGAAATCAACAGTGTCAAAAGTGAAGCCCTTCTTTTCAATGTGAAGAATTATTCCGTGTATTGTGCTCCTTCGAAAAAAATTCCCAATATATTAAATGAAATTGGCCGCTTGCGCGAAATCACCTTTCGTCAGGTGGGCGAAGGCACCAACAAAGCGGTCGATCTGGATGAATACGATTTGTACTACAATCACCTGTTTATTTGGGATAACGAAGCAAATTGCATTGTGGGCGCCTACCGTATAGGCATGGGCGACGACATTGTGAAACAATTTGGGCTGCATGGACTTTATATAAAAAGTTTGTTCAAAATTCATCCCAAAATGACCAGCACATTTAGTGAAGCCCTGGAATTGGGCCGTTCGTTTGTGGTGCAGGAGTACCAGCGAAAACCGCTCCCACTATTTCTGTTATGGAAAGGCATCCTCTATTTTCTGCTGAAGAATCCTAAATACCGCTACCTCACAGGACCGGTGAGCATCAGCAACAACTACTCCACCGCATCGAAGGAGAGCATCATCAAATTTATCACTACCTATTATTTCAACAACGACCTGGCGCGCTACATCAGGCCACGCAAAGGCTACCGTTTTGTCAGCCAGAACGAAAACATCAACATGCTGCTGGACCATGCCGGCGATGACCTGAATAAGTTTGACCGCATGATTGGCGACATCGACAAGGTGAACAGCGGCATACCGGTGCTGTTGAAAAAATACCTCAGCCTGAACGCCAAAATACTGGCTTTCAACGTCGATCCCAATTTCAACAACTGCCTCGATGGTTTAATCATGCTCGATATTTACGATGTACCCCAGGAAACCATCGAATCTCTTTCGAAAGAATTCAACGACGGTTCGATCCTGGAACGCTTTTACTCCAGCAGGGAATTATTGAAACAGCAATAATTAAAACCAATCTGTGCCTGGTCTGTTGTATCTTTAAACGAAAACACATGAATCATGGACGAAGCAAAAATTGCAGCCAAAGCTCCGGCAGCCATAGAATTGAAACCTGGAAAATATTTCTGGTGTGCCTGCGGGCAAAGTAAAAACCAACCCTTTTGCGACGGCTCACATAAAGTAACAACCTTCACACCAATTGCTTTCGAAGTAACAGAGACCAAAACCTACTTCCTGTGCCAGTGCAAACACAGCAACAACAAACCCTTCTGCGACGGCACTCACCGAAAACTTTAAGTCATCAGGAAAAAGTCATCAGTCATTGGGAAAAGGAAAAAAAGTCATTGGTCATTGAGTCATTTGAAAAAAGTCAATAAGTCATTAGCAAACAACTTAGCTTCAGGCGAAGTAAAAATTAATTATAAACCACAGAGTAAACAGAGAAAAGCACGGAGTTTCACTGAGATTTTATAACTCTTTATACCCAGTGTGGCTTACTATTTACCAATGACTTTTTCCTAATGGCTACTGACTTTTCCTATTAAACTTTCTTAAAATAGTCCTTTCCGGCACTGCAAATGGGGCAGGTAAACTCTTCGGGCAAATCTTCAAATGCTGTTCCCGGAGGAATGCCCAGCGAGGGCTCTCCCACTGCCGGATCGTAGGTATAGCCACAAATGATGCAAATATGTTCAGCCATGTCAGCATCATCAGTCTTTTCCGCTGCAGGTTTTTCTTCTTCCGATTGTAAATTGGCCGGATCGATATAGGTAGGCGCATTTTTGGGCGCCAGCATTTTGTAATGCTCGTGGTAATATTCATAGGTCAACGGAGCTTTGTCGCTCAGTTTCTCTGCCTCCTTCACTGCCCCGATGAACAGGATGTGCGATCCGCAGTCGACTTCCTGAATCACTTCGCATTCAAGGGCTGCAATGCACGAATCAGTTACAACGGGAATACCCAGAACACCTTTTTTCCACTGGTATTTCGCGAACTTGTCGGTATTTTCTGACGATTTAAAACCAAAATCCCCGATAATGGCAATGTCCAGCTCTTTTTGAAGGACCGATAAGGAGAACTTTTTGCTTTGCTGAATGATGCCACAGGTATAGTTTTCCTTATGACAGCTGATGGCAAGAGTAGCCGGATTTGAAGTTACCTGAAAGCCGGTATTACCAGCGTATCCCGATTTTTTACCATCAAATTCAGTTGAGATAATATAGAGACCATATGATAATTTATGGAACGATGAAAAGTCGATCATTTTTTCAAATTTTAGTTTATGGCATAAAGTTAATTGATATTCCTTTACGAATAATCTAAAAGAGCACTGCGAAGGCATTTTATGCTTTCTGAATATTGCCCGGAGTTAGACCAAACTCATCCTTAAAACTCTTCCTAAAGTGTGAAATACTCTGAAAACCTACCAGTTCACAAACTTCCTGAGTGGTTTTACCGGTATTCATGAAAAGATCGTAAGCTGTTTTTAACCGATATCGACGAATGTAATCGGCGGGCTTAATTCCTGTTAAATCAGAAAATTTACGATAAAAAGTGGCGCGGCTCATATTCAATTTATCGCTCAGAATTTCGATGGAAAATTCAGAGTCGGACAAATGGTTTTTGATTAACTCATTCACCTTTTGCATAAAGTCATTATCGCGCCTGCTCAGCTGATTGGTCAGGGTGATATCTGCTGGTGTGTTTCTGAACTGGGCAATTAGTTTTTGCCGGTTCAAAAGCAAGGAGTTGATTTTTGCCAACAGCAAATTTGGTTTGAATGGTTTTTCGATGTAATCATCGGCGCCGGTTTCCAAACCACTAATCTGGGTTTCAATATCGGTTTTGGCCGAAAGCAAAATCAACGGTATGTGCGATGTTTCGATGGTATTTTTCACTTTACGACAAAACTGAATTCCATCTAATACCGGCATCATCACATCGGAAATAATCAGGTCGGGAATAAATTCAGGCAGTAAATCCAAAGCTACTTTTCCATTTTCAACAGTTCGCACATCAAACTGTTC
>JAFGVJ010000065.1 GCA_016938055.1 Prolixibacteraceae bacterium | reverse complement strand
TCATACTTATTAAAGTGTTTCTTGCTCTTACAAAGTTGCAACTTTCAATTTCAAGGATCAAACTGAGGGTTAGAAAGTTGCAACTTGAAGTTATAAAGTTGTTACTTGCGATTACAATCTTGCAACAAACACTTACAAAGTTACTGATTGCACTTATGAAGTTGCGAGGCTCGCTTATTAAGTTGAAACTGTCACCGCAGTCCGGAAATCTCGCTTCAACTGCGATAATGGTTATTATGACTGTTTTGTGCCGAACATGATAATAGAAAGAACAAACTTCATTGAAAAAGCGACGAACAACAACCTGAAAATATTTGCGGAGGCACTGAGTGACTTTCTTCTTATCTTTGTGCGGTAACAAAACAACAATGCTATGTTGAACATTCGCACCGGAAATCCAAACCGGTATTTGATTCGTGGAATCTTTTCATTGGCTGTGGGCATTGCCATCATGGTAGTTCCTGACTTGACCTTGCCGCTTGTGATCAGGTTTTTGGGAGCCCTCCTGCTTGCCGATGGCCTGCTTGCCCTGCTTCTTCAGTACTTATCAAAAAAGAGCCCAAATTCACCTTTCATGATCCTCCCTAGAGGGACAGTCAGTTTGATTTTTGGCGCAGTTTTGCTTTTGTTCCCGGGTTTGGTGGTGAATTTTTTCGTTTTTATCATCGGGTTCATCCTGGTGTTTGCCGGCATTTCGCAATTTGCTTCGCAAATCAGTGGCCGCAGCCTGATGGGCACCTCATGGATCATCATCATCATTTCCCTGATATCCTTTCTGACCGGTATTTTGTTTATTACCAAACCCTTCGAGAGCGCACAAACCATGCTGATCATCTTTGGAGTGATGATTGGACTGTATGGCCTGGGTGAAATTTTCTGGTCGTTCCGGCTACGGAAATATCAGCCTGCCCAAAAACAAGCAGCCTCCAACATCATCGATGCCGAATACGAGGAAGTTGAATAATCAGATCGACCGTAGGAAATACGCAATGATTACCCCAAGGTAATTTCCAATGGCATAGCCAACTACGCCAATGGTAATGCCCATGATAATGATGTTCTTGTTTTTCAGCGCTCCGGCTACCACCGGTACAAAGGGTGGCGACATGGAAAGTGCGGTAATGGTAATGATGGTCGAATCCGTATCAATCCTGAAAATGGCTGAAAGAATGACGTGAATGACCACCGATCCAAACACGGCAATGAGTACATACAAAAACAAATTCAGGTATTCAATCTGGAAAATGGTACTCAAATCGGCCATGGAGGCTACCACCACACTGAACACCAAAATAAAATACATGCCCAAATCGAAGGTTTTTTCAATACGGTTGATGCGCGGAATCATGCTCACGGCCAAACCCAGGGTGGTGATGGTCAGTATCACGGTAACCATTTGATATTCGGCAGGCACCAGAAAACTTAATCCGCCCCCAATGCCAAAAATCACGATGGCAATGCCCAGGGCTCCCAGCAAAGGGATAAGCGTTTTCCTCGAGAGGTAATCCATCAGGTTGCCGGGGAATTCTGCTTCTTTTAGTATTTCTTTTGGTTTTTTATGTGGACTTGTTTCCCTAAAATGAGGAAGAATATAATTCATTGTTTTTTGGGCAATGGTGATGAAAAAGAACAGCAAAATAACGCCAATGATCAGGTCGTAAGTGTGGGTCAGGATGAACAAATTGGGACTGACGTCCAGCGCGGTGGATAAGGCCGCCAGGTTGGGGGTTCCTCCGGTGTACAAGCCTGTCATAATACCGGCAATTTTCCAGACCTCGGGGATGGAATCCTTGAAAAGCAGATAGCCCGTGAAGATGCAAATCATCAACGAAAGGATCGCAATCAACATGGAGAACAGTCCGGTGCGCAGCGTTTTCACTGAATTTTTTAAATCGAGCGAAAAAAGCAACAACGGGATCGACAACGGGATGGCAATGGACATGATCAGGTCTTGCGTTTGATGGATCTGGTTTAGCCACAAATCGCTTTGTGTAATCATGCCTTCGTTGAGGAAATTCATCACCTGATCTTCGGGCAAAAAGGTTTTAGCCCCGAGCAATTCCCTGAATTTTTCTGTTGCCCTCGGGAAAATGCCCACGTTGGCCAGGACGATGCCCGAGATGTAGGAGAGTACCACCGCTCCGATTTTCCGGATGGTTTTGGAAACATGACCCAAATAAAGGATGAGAAGCGGGACCAGGAAATAGAAAAGAATCAGGTAAATTGAGTTCATCGCAATTGGTTTAGTCAGAAACAAAAATAGCAAATAATCAAAACTGGCAATGGGCAAGACTCATGCAAGTGTTGATAGTGTTTTGTTTTTCGTTTGACGGCGGGTGATCCAAACAATGGCTGCAATGCCAGTGAGCAGCGCAAAGGATGAAAGCAGCAAGCTGTTCGTTTTGCTCAAATTGTATAAAGTGCTTTGCGTGAGGGGTTCATGATAAGTGATGGACAACAGCACGAGTAAATTGTTCAGGGCATGGACCAAAATGGCCAGGGGAAGCGAACGTGTCTTTACCATGATCCAACCAAGCAATATTCCCAGGAAAAAAGTGTAGGTCATTTGCCAGGGGTTCAGGTGAAAAGCCGAAAACAATATACCCGACAATAAAACGGCCACCCAACTGCGGTTGTTGCGCATCAGCCCGTGCATGATAATGCCCCTGAACAAAATTTCCTCCACTACCGGAGCAATCACCACCACTTTCAGTGCAGCGCCCCAGAAACCAAAACGGTTGTTAAAAATGCGTTCAAAAAGTTCCCAGAACCAGGGTGGGGCAGGTAGCAGTTGGTCTACTTTTACATTCAACAAACCAACCAGGTATTGCAGGGCCGGAAGGATGATCAAAACCGGAACAAGTAGCAGGGGATTGAAACCGCGCAAGGCAAAAAACTGGCGAAATGCTTGCTTGGCCTTTCGGTAGGCATAAATAAAAATGAAAAGGGTAATGCCCATGTTTGAAATGAAACTGATCCATGGATGTGCCAGCCAGTTTGTGTCGTGGTGGTAATCGTACAAAGCCAGCGGAAAATCAATCATCGACTGTAATACAATGTATAACACCAACAAATGGATGGCTTCCAAAGTGCTGGGATAATATTTGAACCCTTTTTTTTCCATTCAACTAAGATAGTTCAATAATTTTCAATTCAGTTGACAGTACCATGTGCGATTGTTGAAAATCACTGATCAAACGAATGCAAACCCCTAAAGGTTTAATCAGATCATGATTCGCCATCAAAAACTATTTTGTTGATAACTAAGGCGAAAATCAAACGAAAATATTAAAACAATAATTTGTTGGTTCGGTAAAAAAGTATTTATTTTGCAAACTGTTTGAAAAAAGTGTTCTGAGAAAAAATTAAAGACATGTCACAAGTTTGTCAAATAACCGGGAAAAAAGTAATGGTGGGAAATAATGTTTCTCATTCAAAACGTAGGACTAAACGTAGGTTTTATCCCAATTTGTTTAAAAAGAAGTTTTATGTTCCCGGTGAAGATCGTTGGGTAACATTGAACGTTTCTGCAGCTGGTATCCGTACCATCAATAAAATTGGTATCGTGAATGCACTGAAGGTTGCAAAGGAAAGTGGTTTAGTTGCTAACATTTAAAGAATTGAGCAATGGCTAAAAAAGCAAAAGGTAATAGAATACAGGTCATCCTTGAGTGCACTGAACACAAGGATAGCGGTTTGCCTGGAACATCGCGTTACATCACAACCAAAAACCGTAAAAACACTCCTGATCGTATGGAAATGAAAAAGTACAACCCGATCATGAAGAAAGTTACTGTTCACAAAGAAATTAAATAATTAGGTTATGGCTAAGAAAGCAGTTGCATCACTCCAGAAAGGTGCCGGTAAAGGACACGCCAAAGTGATTAAAATGGTGAAATCTGAAAAAACCGGAGCATATACTTTCGAAGAAAGTATCGTGCCGAACGAAGAAGTTCAAAATTACTTCAAAAAGTAAATCCACGTTTACGAGATAAACAGAGAGCTTTTCCCTTGGTGAAGCTCTTTTTTTTTGGGGCTAATGCATCAATTTCAACGAAGAGGCAAATATTTTTAACGTGGTGTGCTGAATCAACATTATATTTGCAGCGCATAAATTGAAAAGTAATAAGGCCATGGGTATTTTCGGAAGCTTTACATCGAAGAAAAAAGAAAGCCTCGATCAGGGATTGAGCAAAACCAAAGAGAGTTTTTTTGGAAAGCTCTCAAGGGCAGTGGTTGGCAAATCAAAGGTCGATGAAGATGTGCTCGACAACCTTGAGGAAATTCTGATTACTTCCGACGTTGGGGTGGAAACGACCCTGAAAATCATTGAACGGATTGAAAACCGGGTGTCCCGTGACAAATACCTGGGTACTTCGGAACTCAACCAAATTTTGAAAGAAGAAATTGCAGCCCTCCTCGAAGAGAACAATACTGCCGATGTGGCCAATTTTGAACTCAACGATCAGGATTTGCCCTATGTGATCATGGTGGTTGGTGTGAATGGAGTGGGCAAAACCACTACCATTGGTAAGCTGGCCCATCAATTCAAACAAGCCGGAAAAAAAGTGGTGATTGGTGCAGCCGATACCTTCAGGGCTGCAGCCATCGATCAGCTGGAGATATGGGCCAAACGAGTGGATGTACCCCTGGTTAAGCAAAGCATGGGATCCGATCCGGCTTCGGTAGCCTACGATACCGTGGCTTCGGCTAAGGCTTCGGGTGCCGATGTGGTGATCATTGATACCGCCGGACGTTTGCACAACAAGCTGAACCTGATGAACGAACTCAGTAAGATCAAACGGGTGATGCAAAAAGTAGTTCCTGCGGCGCCCCACGAGGTGTTGCTGGTGCTCGACGGTTCTACCGGACAAAATGCCTTTGAACAAGCCAAACAGTTTACCAAAGCCACCGAAGTAACTGCCCTGGCCCTGACCAAACTCGATGGTACGGCCAAAGGGGGTGTGGTGATTGGCATTTCCGATCAGTTCAAAATTCCGGT
>JAFGVJ010000362.1 GCA_016938055.1 Prolixibacteraceae bacterium | reverse complement strand
CTTTAGTGAAAGCATTTCCTTTGCAGGAAATGAGCTCATCAACCCAAAAAACAAAGAATATTATCATCAGCAAACTTTCATTCTGAAATACGATGCCGATGGCAACGAAATCTGGGGCCGTGTGATCGGGGAAAACCTGTGTGATGTTGGCTACGATATTGCAGCCACCACCGAGGATGCTTTTTTTCTCACCGGCACTTATGAATCGGCACAAATCAGCCTTGGCGATCGATTACTGAAAAACAACGGAAACATTCGGATGTTATATGTTCACCTTCGCCCCGAACGTGAAAGCAGACGAACATTTGCCTACGTTGCCTTGCATGGAACGGTGGTTACAAGCCATCAGCAGCTTCGCGACAAGCATCAAATGGTGTTGTATCCCAATCCGGCCAGCGATCAGTTTACCGTTCAACTGACCAGGCACCGGGGCGCCGAAGTAAGCTTGTACCGTCACGACGGGAAATTGATCCACAGCTTTAAGCTTGATGAAAATGCCAGCCAATTGGTGATCGGGACCGAAGGATTTGAACGTGGCATCTACCTTGTAAAAACCAAAATGAATCAACATGTATTGGTACAAAAGCTTATCATACAATAAATACCTGATCCTTGTTTTTTTCCTGTTTATCAGACTCTTTGCACCGGCTCAAATGGTCATCAACGAAATTGCTGCATTGAACGCCTCAGGAGCATATGATCCCGATTTTGGTGAATTTGCCGATTACATTGAGTTGTACAACACGGGGGAAGTGACTGTGAACCTCAAAGGATACACACTCACTGACAATCCTGGCAATCAGCAAAAATGGTCCTTACCGGAGCTGTCTCTTCAAGCCGGAGAATTCCTGCTCATTTGGGCCGATGGCAGGAATAAAGTTGCAGGCGACACGGCCTTTTGTTCTTTCCGGCAGACGAACATCACCACCACCGCACTTCACGCAAATTTTGCATTCAGCGGCGATGGTGAATATGCCTGCTTGTTTGATCCTCAAGGGATGTTGGTGGACGAAATTTATTTCGGCGTACAACAACATGATGTTTTTTATGGTCGAAATCGGGAAGAAATATCAGCATGGCAATACTTTGGCGTTGCTAGCCCCGGAACCGCAAATCCTCCATTTGGTGCCCGCAAGCCGGTTTTTTCAGGCGAAGCCATATGCTCCCTCAACAGTGGTTTTTACCAGGGGAGCCAGCGCTTGATCCTTTCAGCACCTGTTGCTGGCGGCCAAGTCAGGTACACCACCGATGGTTCAACACCCGAACATACTTCGCCCTTATTTTCAGACACATTGATCATCGATCGCACCTCAACAATTAAAGCCAGGGTTTTTGAGGCAGATAAAATCCCGGGGCCTGTCATTACCCGATCATACCTGATCAACGAAAATATTCAGCTGCCGGTCATCAGCATTTCCGCCAACAGTGAGCACTTTCATGATTATGATTTTGGCCTCCTCCGAAATGCACTCAAAGAACGTGAAATACCGGTGGTGCTTGAATATTTCGACCAGGAACAAAAGCCTGGATTTACCATGAATGCAGGCATCCGGCTCTTTGGATCAACCATTTACCAGTTGCCGCAAAGACCTTTATCCATCCGGTTCAAAGCCAAATACGGTGAATCAGAACTGGTTTATCCGCTTTTTGAGAACAGGGAAAACCAACGATACACTTCCTTCCTCTTGCGGAACGGTGGAAATGACCACGACCTGGCCTATTTCCGCGATGGACTGGCCATGAATCTGGCAAAGCAACAGATGGATATTGATTTACAGGACTACCAACCCTGTGTGGTGTTCATCAATGGCGAATACCAGGGAATTTATGAATTGAGGGAGCGCCTGGATGAAGATCATTTAGCCAAGCAGCACCAGTTGAACAGCGAATCCATTGATCTATTGGAAGACAGCTTGCTGGTTGCTGCCGGTCATCAATACAACTATCGTCAGCTCATCCGTTTTGTAGAAGAAAACGATTTATCGTTGGAAGAAAACTACGCCTACATTCAGTCAAAAATTGATGTCAATGAATACACCAATTACCTCATTCATAAAATTTTCATTGGTTACTGGCTCTTCGACCTGAACAACCGTTACTGGCGGCCTCAATCCGACAGTGGCCGGTGGCGCTGGATTGCTGCCGACATGGAGCATGCTTTTGGCCAGTTGGGAGGCGATCAATATGATGAAAACACCCTGGCAAAAGTTTCAGGCACTGAAGGCAATTTACCCGAATGGTCAACCTTGCTTTTCAGAAAACTACTGGAAAACAATCAATTTCGCGATGAATTCATCCAACGTTTTGCAGCATATTTGAATGAGCTTTATCAACCCGAAAACACCTTGCCAAAAGTCGATTCGTTGCAAGCTTTATTGGAAGCCCAAATGCCCCGGCACATCTACAAATGGAAAACCCCGGTAAACATGAATGTTTGGAAGGGAAATATTCAGTTCATCAGGGAGTATTTACAGAACAGACCAACTCACCTGCGTAGCCACATTGCCCAACAATTCGGCCTGACCGACAGTGCAAAGGTAACCCTGCGCATTGAAGGAAAAGGGAAAGTGGCCATGGCCGGTGTATGGCATCAGAACGACAGCAGCAACGGATATTTTTTCAAAGGTGCAGCCTTGTCGTTGCTGGCAGTTCCGGAACACGGTCATCGCTTTGCAGGTTGGGACGAACAGCTGAAATCAGCAAACAG
>JAFGVJ010000361.1 GCA_016938055.1 Prolixibacteraceae bacterium | reverse complement strand
TTTCTTTTATCTGCATGAGGTGTCGGTATGTCTACTTGAATCACACATTCGTCATCTACTTAAAACCATTTGTCAATTTCTAAATATATTCAACAAAGAGGACTGGATTTACTTCAGCATAATTTATTAAATTTGATACATTACAACCCAACTATCATTCAAGATCATGATAAAAGACCCCGCAAACATCCAAGCAACTGCAAGCATAGCACATCATTCAATGATTTACAGCGCCGATCTGGGCTATTCCATCATGAAGCAATTATATGAAAGGAGGTGTACCATGGGCTAGTTGAAACACTTCGAAAGCTGCCAGGCAGTTGTTCGGAAAAAAGCAACCTCACCACCTCATACGAGTTTTGCAGCCGGTAAGTTGTGATGAGGTTTTATTAAACAGAAGTTTAACGAAACAAAAGTACAACAATGAAAACGAAAATTTTATTATTTTCCATAATAATGGTTACATCCTTTATGTCATGCCAAAAGAATGAAGTTAATCCTCACCAAATTCTAAGCCGGTTAAATGGCAATGAAGAACTATTAGTCCCTGTTACAGCCACGTTGGTGGATGAAAAATCAGTTATCCAATCGGAAGATACTGATGCAATTGAAGCTGAAGAATTTGCCAAGTTGCTGGCATCATCGATTAACAGCAAGGAGCTGAGAAAATTCTTAAAAGAAGAAGCAAACAAAAAGTTTGACGGTGATTTCGACATCCTAGTAAGCAAGATCATTGATTCAAAGGTTGGCAAAGAATCGTTCAAAGAAAAAGTTGAAAACAGTTCTTCACATGGAAGTGCAAAAGGAAAGGCGGTTTTTGAAAGTGCTATGAAGAATTCCAAATTGAATATTTCTGTTCCCTTACACATTGAAAAATGGGATGACACAAAACAACAGTTACTTGTTGCAGTGGCAGTTTGTGCCATTGAAGGAGATACCAAAAACCTCATTGCATTTGACAGCCAAGGACATACTTATTTAATTGATGCCAATATTGAGCCAGATGTTCCTGTTATTGTGGTTGGGAACAATGAACGAATCGGTTTGAAGTTGACATCTTCTAATGACCTAAAAAGCATGAGGGTTTCAGGAAGTTATGAACATATAGGATATTTAAAATGCCATGATTTAGGCAGTATAGAATCATGGTACTTGGGTGGACCAGAATTTAGGTTCGATTGTATCTTATATAATGGAAGCAGCGTAATGAATGCATGCGGGAAGATAAAAAATCCTTCAAGAAGCTCAGCTCAAGATGGATATGATCCTTCTTTAGATTTATTCCGATGGTATTTTACAAGTGGTCATGGTCCGGATTATTTTTTTCAATCCTGGGAAATTGATGACTTTGGAACAACATACAAATATCTGGTAAAAGTATCAGTGCCAGGTGTAGGGGAAGCTGGCTATGAAATAGCTTATAAGGCTCAGGATAAAAAATTAATTGGCGAGTTAATTAACTATCAGACAGAAGTCCCTCACTATATTGAGGATGACATAATGAAATTCAAATTTGAATAGATCATTAAAACTATGAAAAAGCAAATCATTATCTCTTTGCTCCTTGTTTTAACAAGCTACTCGTGCGTTGAGAAATACGACAGAAATCTCAAAGACATTTTAGGAGAATGGAAGCTTCATGAAATGTCATACACCAAAGAATCAGGAGAATATATAGTACTCACCGAAGTTTCATCTTCTATTATTTTTTCAAATAATACTATCAATAATATTGATGGAACCCTTGAAAAATATGGAACTTTGATTGTTGATGGTGATTCTGTTGCTTTTGTTTATCAATTCGATTTCTCTCAAAATAAAATGAACATTGATATTGAACGTACAGCTCTCGAAAACAAACCATTGTATACCTTCGGAAAGATGCAAGTCAATGATTTTGAGCTAGACGATGTCAATAGACTGATTTTTTCATGCGATTTTGAAATAATATATCCCACTAACGAGGAGCTTACTCACACGGTTTACATTTTTGAAAGGTGAACCATGTTTTAAGGAAGTTTCTTTTGCTTTTGATTTCAGAAGCAAAAGAAACTTTTCTGTAATAAAAACCTTTACCACCCTGGAAACCCTTCATCTTATGGACCTCAGAATAATTTTGTTATTATTCATCTCTACAATTTCAATAGAAATCCTGGGCCAAAAAGTTACCATTAGTGGTTATATCACCGATGATGAAACCGGGGAACGCTTGATCAATGCAAATATTTATGAGGCAAATACCCAAAAAGGAACTGCGGCCAACAACTATGGATTTTACAGTTTATCGCTTCCGAAGGGGAATGTTACACTTTTAGTATCATACATTGGATACACTTCACAAACACACTCCTTCAATCTGAAGAAGGATTCTACAATTAACGTTAAGCTCAACTTAAATGCTGATGCAATTGAAGAAGTTAAAATAGTTGGCCATAATAATGAGGTTGAGGAAACCCAAATGAGTATGATTGAGGTCCCCATTCAAAAGCTACAAAACCTACCTGTCATTCTTGGCGAAGCCGATGTATTGAAAGTAATGCAGTTGCTTCCCGGTGTTAAAGGAGGTACCGAAGGTACCAGCGGTATTTATGTTCGTGGAGGAGGCTCCGATCAAAACCTGTTCCTGCTCGATGGTGTGCCCGTTTACAATGCCAACCACTTGTTGGGCTTTTTCTCGGTGTTCAACCCCGATGCAATCAAATCCTTGAAAGTCTACAAAGGTGGATTTCCTGCCCATTATGGAGGAAGACTCTCATCGGTTATAGACATTACAATGAAAGATGGAAATATGAAAAAGCTGGAAGGTAATTATTCGATCGGACTGATATCATCAAAACTTTCGTTGGAGGGACCCATTAAAAAGGACAATACATCGTTTATTATTTCTGCCCGCCGAACGTATATAGATATTTTAGCCCAACCATTGCTTGTTTATATAAACAGTAAAAACGATGAAGGAATTAAAGCAGGTGCCTGGTTCCATGATCTAAACCTGAAAGTGAACCACATCTTTTCAGAACGTAGCAGGCTGTGCCTGAGTGCATATTACGGACAGGATAAAGGATATAATGGTACGGAAAACTCCAAAAAAAATGTGTTCGAGGGAACTCAGGTGAACCATACCTCAAAAAACAGGTTTGGACTTGGCTGGGGAAATGCCATTGCTTCGTTACGCTGGAACTATTTGATCAATAAAAAAATGTTCAGTAACACCACCCTGACTTACAGCAAATATCATTTTGATGTATCCTTCGAAAACATTGAAAATGATTTGATCACAAAAAATAAGGTTGAAAACTTTTTTAAATATTACTCCGGGATTAAAGATGTTTCGGCCAAAGTAGATTTCGATTATTTCCCACTGGCCGGGCATGAGGTGAAATTCGGGGTGCAATTGATCGATCACCTGTTTTCTCCCGGTGTTTCACAAATCAGGTATGAAAACAGGATAAACGATACGACTAACGCACTCGACTCAGTATATGGAAACCTTAAAATCATTGCCAACGAATATTCAGCTTATCTTGAAGACGTCATGATGATTACTGCTGATTTTAGAATAAATGCCGGAGTGCATCTTTCTTTGTTTAATGTGCAGGATGAAAACTACCTACGGCTGCAACCACGACTTTCTTTGCGCTATAAAGTTGCTGAAAATTGGTCACTTAAGGCTTCGTACTCCAGGATGGTTCAACATGTTCACCTTTTAACGACTGCTGGTATCAGTATGCCAACAGACCTTTGGTTACCCGTCACCAAAAAGTTTGAACCTCCTTTTTCCGATCAGTTCGCCATTGGATCAGTAATTATTTTGCCCAATCATCTATCGCTAACCATCGAAGGGTTTTATAAATCCATGCAAAACCTGATTGAATATAAAGAAGGAGCATCGTTTACCGGCACAGCAACCGACTGGGAAAATAAGGTTGAAAAAGGAAATGGATGGTCGTATGGCGCTGAATGGATGCTTGAAAAAAACATAGGTCAAACAACGGGTTGGATCGCCTATACCCTTTCGTGGAGCAAAAGACAATTCGATCTTTTGAACTTTGGCAATCCATTTCCTGCCAAATACGATAGCCGTCACGACGTTAGCGTTGTGTTGAGCCATAAGTTCAGTAATAAAATGGATATTGGTTTGACCTGGATTTACCAAACAGGAAATGCAGTAACCCTAGGAACAATGAAGTACTTAAGTGCCAAAATCCCTGGCATTAATGCTCATTTTCAAACCCAGTATGAAGTAACAGATTACAACGGGCGTAATAATTACCGGATGCCCCCGTATCACCGAATGGATGTTGGCCTTAACTTCCATAAGCAAAAAAAACATGGCCTTCGCACCTGGAACATTTCGGCTTATAATGCCTATAGCCGTCAAAACCCGTTTATCATTATATGGGATACTAAATCCGTTCGAATGAATGAGGGAAGTGGTCAAATCCTTAAAGATAAAACGATTCTGACCCAATACAGCTTGTTCCCAATAATTCCTTCGATATCATATTCTTTTAAATTTTAACTGCTAAAAACAAAGAGGATGAAACGATTTCAATTTACAACGCTCGTAATCATATCCATTATTGGATACTCGTGTACCAAAGAAATTGAATTCGACGGTAAATTACTTGATCCTAAACTTGTTGTAAATGCCATCTGTGCACTCGACAGCACATTCTCAGTTGAAGTTTCTGAAAGCAAGAACATTCCAGGATTTGAATCACCATACAGAATATTAAACGATGCAACAGTATTGTTGTATGTCGATGGTACGCAAACGGAAAAGTTAGTCTATGATACTACCAGCCAATCAACTCAAGGTTCGTTTTACGTTTCTCAAAGTGCCCTTTTTAATGGGAATACTATTGTTGAAAGCGGTAAGAATTACCTCATTGAAGTTAGCCATCCCGAATATAGCACAAAAGCAACTGGTGAAATGAAAATAGGGAAAAAAGTACTCATTCTGGATGTCAGCACTGATTCAATTCCATACATTGATAACAACTCACAAAACAGACATAAAATTAAGGTAACCATGAAGTTTGCTGATCCGGCCGATGAAGTTAACTTTTATCGCCTGGTGATTAACTATCGAATTGGCAAAAATCAATGGTATCGGAATACCGATGGAGATACCATCAAGCTGGTACAGGTAATGGACTATATTTATTCTAATAGTGCAATAGCATCAGATGACCCAGTCTTTTCTACTAATGAAAATGCCGATGAAATGTTGTTGGGTTCAACCAATCAATCGGGACTGACCATATTCTCCGACGCTTTGTTGAATGGTAAAGCCTACAATCTGACTTTCTACCTAAATGAAAATATCTTCTACTATTTTCGAGAGAAAGGAATGGATACCACCCGTGGCGATTTTTATAGGGTGACCATTGAATTGCAATCGCTAACCAAAGATACTTATTACTATTTCAAATCTTTAGGTTCGTTCAATTGGATCAGTCAAGGCTTTTTAACAGAACCTGTTCTGGTGTATAGTAACATTAATAATGGAATAGGAATTTTTGGTGCTTTTTCATCATCTATAAACACCATTCAGAATGGTGAATATCCCATTGAAGGCATTAGCTATTATTATGGATCAGTATCATACTAAAATGAAGAAAATCATTGTCATCTTAACAACGCTGTTGCTGCTTGGATGCTATTCACAAGCACAGCGCAACGAAATCACCACGCTGCTTGGCCTGGAACCCAAAGGAAGAATTCTCCCGCCCGGCGATGTGTTTCAGTTAAAGTATACCCGATGCATTAGCCCCGGGTTTGAACTACAGGGAGGGTTTCGTTACCACAACTACATGGAACCCGATAAAGGCTTTTTTTCCGAAAAAGAATTGATCATTGAACATGCATACAAAATGTACAAGCTTGATATCACTGCTTTGGCTGTGCCCATCAACCATGAGCATTTCAAACTGAAAGTAGGGATCGGTGCCGATTTAGGCCATGCGCTCTATGCTTTTGCCAATGAGTATCGTATAGTATCAGTATTAACAAGTGACGGAGTCATTGACAAACAATATTGGAAAGGAGTCGTAGCAAAAACCCCCGAATATGGCTTGCACTTTGTGGTGAGCCCAAACTATTACTTCAATAAGCAGGTCTATGTTACAACACAGGCCTTCTTTAATCATATTTTTGATGCCGAAAAATTTAGTCCCCCCATTTACAGGAGCGGACTTTTGTTTTTTACTGCCGGAATAGGGTTCACTTTTTAAACTTCATAAAATGAAAATCATTCCATTAATTCTGTTGATGATCTTTTTGATCAATGGGGTACCTGGATGGAGCCAGGAACCCTCGGAAAGTAACAGCTACTTTGTAAAAACCGGGAGTGGTTTTTTTACCGATCGCTTTAGAAGTAACGGCCATGTACTCTACACAGAATTGGGCATTCATCAAACCAACAATTATACCTTTTCGGTACGTTACAGTTTATCGGAGATTCAAAATTTATTGGGCAGTTTTCCTGAAATAAGGAATTACCACCCCATTTATGTTACAAAAGTGTTCACCGTTTTCATGGGATACGATGTGGCCGGGAAAACCGGGAAACATCATTTTCATCCACAACTGGGATTTGGACGTGCCTACGCTCGCCATGATTATCCCGGGATCAACGATGCTGATGGTTCTGTGGTGATGTATGACTCAAAGGTGATCGATACAGGCCCTCAAATGAACCTGAATTACCACTATCAATTTACACCGGGATGTTCTGTCGGAGTGGAAGCGTCGGGCTTTTTAGGCATCGAAGTTGGCATCATGCTGTATTACTCCTTTACGCCCTATTTGATGGTAAAATTCTGACCGTCAATAAAACGGCTCAACAAAACCTGCAAAAACATGGTAGTGATGCACTCCGAAAGGATGAGCAAAACAGCCAATGAATTTTCAAAAAAAATCTTACATTTAGTGCTCTTGGTGAACAAAGGGTAATTCATGTAGAAATGAGCAAGGTAAGTGCTTTCTGGTTTTTCAGCATTTTGATTTTATGTGCACTATTGGTTCAATCTTGCAGCAAAGGATCGAAGGTAAAAACCCCTCAAGTTGTAGCAGGAAGCATTGATCTAAGCCATTGGGATTTTGAACGTGATGGCACATTGAAATTAAATGGCGACTGGGAGTTTTACTGGAACACGTTTCTGATCGATTCGACACCCAATATTCAAAATCCTGCAAGCACCGGCTACCTGTTTGTTCCCGGCTTGTGGAACAACAAAACCATCAACAATAATTCACTCCCCGGACAGGGTTATGCCAGCTACCGGCTAAAAATAAAGCACAACACTACTGAAGAGCTGGCCATCAAATACCTGAACGCCGCCACCTCCTGTGCTGTTTATATTGACAGTGTTTTGTTGTACAAAGCAGGAAATCCTTCCACCAGCAAAAAGCACACTTTACCCAGTTATCGGCCTGCAGTGATCACTTTTAGTCCGCAAAATGGTCAATCCGACTTGGTGCTGCAAATTGCCAATTTTCACCACCGCAAAGGCGGACAGTGGGAACCTTTGATCCTGGGCACTGAGAAACAAATCAGCCAGCTCAGAAACCGCCAGGTTTTTATGGAGCTGTTCTCCATTGGCGGAATTTTCATCATCGCGCTTTTCCACCTGTTGATATATCTCCATCATCGTTACGAGAAAACCCTGCTGTATTTTGGCATGTTTGCCTTGCTGATCTCATTCAAATTTCTCGTATCCGGTGAGTTTACCATCTACCTGTTGGGAAACATTCCTGTGGTCCAATTGGTAAGGATTGATTACCTGAGTTTTTACCTGGCCATCATGGCCTTTCTTTTCTTTTTTAAAACATTGTTTCCCAACGAAATTAATCATAAAGTTGCACAATTTATTAAGCTTGCTGCCATTGTTTTTTCCTTGTCGGTGGTACTGCCAATGAAAATTTTCAGTCATGGGGTCCTGTATTTTCAGCTCATCGCCATCGTGGGAGGAATCTATGTGCTGATATCTCTGGGAAAAGCCATCAGGAACCGGCGTGAAGGATCAAAGCTGTTCTTGTATGGATTTATCATGTTGTTTGTTTGCATGGTACACGATATCATGAACGAAAACGAGCTCATTTACTCAGTGTCGCTGGTACCGGTAGGGCTGCCGCTGTTTATCCTCTCGCAGGCGCTCATTCTTTCATCCCGCATACGCAAGGCCTTGCTGAACAACGAGAAACTGACTTTCGATCTGCAACAGCAAAACGAAGAATATCTCCAGCTGAACCAAAAGTACAAGGTGCAAAACGAACAGTTAATGATTGCCAAAGAAAAGGCCGAAGAAAGTGACCGCTTTAAATCGGCCTTTCTGGCGAATATCTCACACGAAATCAGGACCCCCATGAACGGCATCCTTGGTTTTGCCGAATTGCTCAGCAACCGTGAACTGCCCGAAGTAAAACGGTCACGCTATCTTACCATCCTCAAAGAAAGGGGACACCATTTACTGGGTGTCATCAACGATATCATCGACATTTCAAGAATTGAAACGGGTCATATCGACCTGCGCATCGAAGCAGTCAACATCAATGCCCTGTTCAACGAGCTGTTTGATTCTTATTACCATGTTACGGAGAAAAAGCAGGTTCGCCTGATCAGGAAAGTGACCCTCCCCGATTCAAGGGCGATGCTGTTGACCGACAAGCAGAAAGTCCGTCAAATTATGGACAACTTGCTGAGCAATGCCGTGAAATTTACGCGAAGCGGGGAGATTGAATTTGGCTACCATTTGAAGGCGGAGCATCGCATAGAATTTTATGTGAGAGATACGGGCATTGGGTTGAAAGAAAACGAAGTTTCAAAAATTTTTGATCGGTTCAATCAGGCTAATCCTCTCATTGCAAACCAATATGGAGGAACAGGTCTCGGACTATCCATTGTTAAGGCTTATGTAGAAAAAATGGGGGGAAACATTCAGGTTGTTTCTGTTCCCGACAGTGGATCGCTCTTTCACTTCTCCCTCATTTACAACCCGGTACAGCTTGAAAATCCGGATTTAAACCAGAACCAGTCAATGACTGCACCCAAAGCAAACCTGATGATTCTTTTGATAGAAGACAATCCCGACAATGCATTTTTGGTGGAAGAATTGCTGACAGAAATCGATGCCAGGGTATTGCATGCTGCTGACGGCGCCAGCGCCTATGATCTTTTCAGATTGAATCCGTCAATTGATCTGGTTTTGATGGACATTAAACTACCCGATACCAACGGTTACGACCTCACACGTCGCTTGAAAGCCATCAGACCAGCCATTCCTGTCATTGCCCTCACTGCATATGCTTTGCTGGGAGATAAAGAAAAAGCACTCGAAGCAGGATGTTCCGATTACCTTCCTAAACCTGTTGACAGTCGGGAACTGTATGCAAAAATCAGCCGCTATACTTCCGGCTTGTTAAATTAGCCTGTGTGAGATTAACGTAAAACGAGTTGATCGTTTTTCACGAATTGACGGTAAGAAGTGTAGCCAATGTTTTCACCCTTCGAATTTTTGGAAGGCAGTATCACCTGTACATAGCCCACTTCATAATCCACTACAAATTGAATGGTATCTGAAGCAATGTTTTTATCGGTATAAATGTAACGTTCAAAATACAATTCGCCATCCTCTTCTTCCACCTCACGTGCAACCAAAGCAACTTCTTTACGCAGGTGCAACTGACGGTTATCGTAAAACATTTGAAGACGGGTTCCGTCGAATTCAACGTTTACCGGGCGGGTATGATAGGAGTTCAAAAAAATGATTTCATCGAGGGGAGTCATGGGGGTTGACATGGCTTGTTTTTCCACGCGATATTCAACTGGAAATTTTACCTGGCCAAAACCTAAAGTGGCAGAAAAAATCATTAAAAAGAAAAATATGCTTAAAAATTTCATGGTTCTATAAATAATCAAAATACACGTATCGCTTGTTTTCGGGGACAAATCAAATAAAATCCTATGGGATGTGAAGAATTTATTTGACAAGTCATTCATAAAACATGACGAAACTACAGGTTTTTCTGATTTTGATTTTTGATAAACTGCTGTTTCCTGTATTTGAAGGCCATTGCATTGCCTGTTGTTACAAAGTGTATAAACCTGCCTGGCCATGATTCCCGTTAATGTAAAAAACCGTAAATTGAATTGATTTTGATAGTTAAGGGTCAAAACCAATCTCAACAACCATGAATAAAAATTCATCGCGTATCAAAAGCTATGGGTGGCTGTTGCCATTGATGATACTGGCATTTATTCCCTCGTGCAACTGGTTCAATTTTACCAGCGAAGGTCCCAGTCGCAACCTCCTGATTGATGAAATCATTGAAGTAGCCAGCCAAACCATCCCTGCATCGGGAGGCTTGCTGGAAGTCAACGCACCCGGCAGTGTGATCGATGGCCTGCGCATTGAAGTGAAAGCCCTGCCGGGCGATCGTGAATTTACCGTAAAGGAAGCCCTGATTGAGCGGCATAATTTAGGCAACCACTTTCAACCCATCAGTCCTTTGATCCAAATCGACAATGGTGGGGGCTATGCGGCTGAACCCATCAACATCACGGTGCCCATCCAACTTCCTGAGGGGCATTTTGCCATGGGTTTTATATACGATGAAACAACGGGGATGCTCGAGGGCATGCCGGTGCTCGAACTGACTGAGCACTCCATTACCGTGCAAACCAGGCACTTCATGTCGGGCAGTAGTCTCCGTAATGATTGGAACCTTGAAAAAAGTGCACCGGTACAGAATGCCGCTTACCTCAGCATGGTCATCGCATCGGTGTCGGAAAGCGCCCTGAAGAAGAAAACCGTGATCTCCTCCAACTTCCGGATTGGCACCGACGATTGGGAGTTCATCAACTGGGGTTCCTACATAGCCCCGGGAGGCCATTGCGCCGGACAAAGCATGACGGCCATGTGGTATTATTACGAACAAAAGCTGAACAACCAGGATCCGCTTTTCAACCGCTTCAACATGTTGAATAAAAAGAAAGACCCCCTCTGGATGTGGATGGACAATCCCCTGGGCTACCGCTTTGCCAGTGTCATCCAAAACGATTTCAACTTTAACGGATGGATCAGCCAATTGAATTTCCAATCATACCTCCCCTCCATCGTGTTCAAATGTTTTGCCGCTTCCATCCTCGTTACCGGAGAACCGCAGTTCGTGTTGATCAATAACAGCCAGGGCGAAGGCGGCCATGCCATGATTGTAACCGGTGTAAATTATGATGAAGGCATTTTGTACATTGCCGATCCCAATTACCCCAACAATTACGATTTTTCGGGGGTAGAAAGCATCCGTACCATAGAATTGGTGAACGACCAGTTCAAGGCCTATGAAACAGGCTTGAACGCTGGCGCAGCATCCACCACCATGGACCAGATTGGCTATTTTGCCAAAACTACCTTTATTGACTGGAGCCAGATTGGCAAACGTTACAACGAAGTATTAAACCAAACCATTGGCACCATTGCCCCCAATAACTTCCCCGAATATCAGATCAAAGTGAGCGCTGGCGGGGGAAAACAAATTTACGAAGGTTTTACCATCAACAGGGATACCCTCGATTGCTATGCCACAGCAACAATACCTGAAGTATTCTACAATATTCAAAACGAAAAAAGAATAGGCGTGAAGATTTACGATGATAAAGGAAATCTGGTAAGTACACAGGATCGGCTACGCAATGTAAAAGTGAAATTGAAAAAGGGCAAGAACCTGCTGGGCTTTTATGTTTTTGGCTGGAAAATAGATTTTAAGGAAGGTGAAAGATACCTCGACCAATTCATCGATTTCCAGTGGCTGAACATCATCTATTCGCCCCTCGAAATTGACCCCGATCCGCTCATCGGTAACATCAATAAGGCATACACCCTTGCATGCAAATCAAATGGCGAAGTGCCTAAGCGCTACAAAATGGTCTGGGATTTTGGCGATGGCAGCCCCGAGGTAAGCATTGCCAACGACAGCATGGTCACCCACAGCTATCAAACTGAAGGGAATTTCATCACCCGGGTAAAATTGTACGACCGCGATGATATTTTTATGGCCGAAGCCAGTGCACGTGCCATCATCGAAGGTACAGCTGTGCCCCTGGGTGATCCGGTCATCCACAGCATTTCGCCCGACAGCTCACCGGCCGATCAGTTTGTGACCATCTATGGCGATAACTTCGGCAAACAGCAATACGAAGGTGGAATCAGCCTCTTTTACAACGAAGAATGTGAAATCGCTTCGTGGACCAACCAGCAAATCGTGATGAAAATCCCGCTGAAAGCAAAAAATGAAATCGGCATCACCATCAAAAGAAAAACTCCGTCCGATGAATACAATCAATGGAGCAATACCTACAAATACCAGGTTTACCCCGAAGTGCTAACCACTTTGAAACGTGTCCAAAAAATTGCCTGGGTTTTTTCCGGAAATTTTATCAATGCCGAAGGAAAAGAGCGTGAAGTACAAATCCATATGAGCTATTTTGATCCAAAATATGAACAAAGATTCAACGGACTTTCACTCGATTATACAGGTTCCGATACGCTGGATTTCACTCCGGGAAAAGAAATCTTTTTCAATCACGACATTCATCTAACGGTGAGTGGCGATGGATCATCGCTTAGTGGTATAATAGCTTTTACCGGTGAGAATAGGTATGTAGGCCCGCCCACTCTTTACAAGGAACAAAGAATCAACATCAGCAACATGAAACTCTCCATGTTCAACCACGACATGGTGGTATACGCCTGCACCGAAGAAGAAGCCAAAGGGGTCATCGGCTCCTTCCTCGACAACGGCGGACATGGCTGGGACAATTATGTCGATTTCAAAACAGCCTCGGGAAGCGTTCGTTTTTATGAAATAACCTGGTAAATTTACCACTGCAACAGCTGAACCGACCTGGGAACAAATGGTCGGCTCAGCTGTTTATTCAACATGTTTAACCTGGCTACAAAACAAATTTTTCACTAATGAAACTGATTTCCTGGAATGTGAACGGCATACGGGCCGTTGCTAAAAAAGATTTCTTCAACGATTTTCAAACCATGAACCCCGATGCCCTTTGCCTGCAGGAAACCAAGGCACAGGACGACCAGGTGCTGGAAACACTTGTCCCGCTGGAAGGCTATCATGTGTATGTCCACTCGGCCGAAAAGAAAGGCTATTCCGGGGTGGCCATCATCAGCAAACAAAAGCCCCTGAGCATCTCCAAAGGAATTGGTGACCCCGAG
>JAFGVJ010000360.1 GCA_016938055.1 Prolixibacteraceae bacterium | reverse complement strand
GAAGTGATGGACGTGCTGGATGACATGAAATTGTTTTAATTTGTTTCGTTATACAAACAAAAGCCATCATGCGAAAGTGTGATGGCTTTTTATTTTAACTTCCTTTTGATCCGCTCATACACTTCAAACACATTCAGTTCCACAATGCCTGTGGGGCCTTTGCCCGGGGCATAAGGGTTTTTGACAAAATCGCTCTGGTAATTGAAGTAATACACCTTCGACAATTGTCGGCTAAGGGCTTCCATGTTTTGATTTAAGTTGATGCTGTCGAGGTTTTTGTATTTGATTTCAATGGCATCAATGAAATAGGCATTTTCTTTTAAAACAAGGGTAACAAAAGCAGATGTTGATTTTACCACAACCGGTTCGAAGGATACGTGGTGTATTTTAAAGGAATCATCTTCGCATGTTTGGATGTTGAACAAACCTTCGGCATTGGTGGCATAGGCCCGAAGGGTTTTGTAACTGATCAAGTAAGCTGCTGCTACCGGGATGGAATCGGGATCCAGCACCTGACCCGAAAAATTCACCAGCTGGAGGGCTTGCTGAGCCTTTAAACTGATACCGAACAGCATGATCAATCCGACTTTCAAACATCTTTGCATGGATGGAATACTTTCCTGCAAGTTCGGGAGCTTTGGTGTTAAAATGTTTGAAACAAATTGAATGAATGCTAATTGCTTGTTTGCCAATGTTAAATGATGCAAAAATGAAGGTTAAGGTTAACATGCACCAACCAATTCCCCTCCCCGTAGGGTTAGGGGAGGGTTTGAATGTTGTTTCCTAAGCGTGTTTCAGTTCAGTTTCACTCTTCGTCAGTTGCATACCTGATGGTGATCCTCAATTTTGCATCTTTCCCGCAGTTGTTGTTCAATAAGGTTTCTTCCTTGTCCCATAGTTCATGATCAATTCCGTGATAGCTTACCATAACCTCTTCGACACGTTTACCCGTGAGCTCGTAAATTTCATAATTTCCACTTGATTCGGTCATTGGTACATTGTCGTGCGAAGCACTTTCATTGGTCTGATGTTGTATTTCTGTTTCTCCGGCAAAAGTTTTGGTGGTTTTATAAAAATTGCTTGCAGTAAAACTTAAACTATTTTTGGCAGGGTTTAGGTTAATGTTAATGTTGATGTTTGCCTCGTTTACTTTATTTGAACCGGCATCTTCGTAAGTGTCTGTTTCATTGTAAACAAATGTTAGTGAATTGCCGCTCTGGGTCAGGGCACCCCTATTATCGTAAGGTTGATAATATTTTGCATTGTAACCCTTGAAAGTTTCAACCGTTCCTGCGTCATGTTTAATCTGAACAAGCGCTTCGTCCATGCGTAGCTCAATGTCAATATTTTCTACGAGGCCTCTTTCAATGTTGAGGTAAGGATTCGATTTCACCGTAAAACTGCCAAACTGGATTTCGGCAGTGATGCCCTTTTTCCAATCCACATTCCGAAAATCCCAACGTCTGATCTCCGCTTCAAATTCACCATCGATGCATTCTACCCAAATAATGGGTTTGCCTGATTTCACATCCACAATGTTCACCTTCCCGTTGTACTTTATTTCACGGTTATACTCCTTGTCGGGAAGGTGTTTCACCAGCCCCTTGATGAATTTGTCTTCATCGCTGAATTCACTGATTTTTACTTCGAGCTGTGGCGTGAACAGGCGGATGACGTTGGCCCCGGCTTCCACAATTTGCGGGAAGAGTACCCTGGCTTGCGATTCGGCACAATCGCGGTCAATGTAAGGATAGCCCTTGTAAAACCGGCTGTAGTAATGGTCTTTGCACATCATCACCGTTTGTCCCGATATCGTTTTATTGTACGACAAAGTGACAAGGTCATAGGTGCAATCGCCCAGCCTGGGTTGTTCGTAGGGATCATCGGCATGAATGATGGGCTCCACCAAATCACCGTCCTTGTCGTACCCGTAAATGGTTTGGCCGGTGAAGAAATTGGCATTGGTGTAAACGGCCAATTTGTGTGCAATTTCGCTGAGGGTTTCGGCACTTTGAAAACTTGTCTTCAAGGTGGGGTCAACCAGTGTGATATCAAAGTTTGAAAGATTGAAAAACTCCGAATATTCCTCGTAGGCATCGGGGCTGCCCAGTTTATAACCGGCAATGGATTTTGATGCATGGGCATCGTCGCGCACGTGGGCCGGGCAGCCCATGTCGGCAATCATGTGCAGGGTTTCGCCCAGTGCCCGGTAGGCAAAGGCCATTTCGTGGTCGCGGAATTCCTCATCGAAAGTACTCAGTGCTGAAATTATCGCAGTTTTTCCGTTTTTCCAGTTGTACTCGTGCATGGGATGATCGAGGGCCCAGTTGAGGTGGTCAATTTTGGGTTGGTTCACAATCCCTTTTGCATCTAGTTCATCGAGGTGGTTCTTCAGGTAGCGTTCACCGGCCGGTTCCAGCGGATCGTAAAAATGGCGGAAACTGGCAAAAATTTCCGGTTCGTCGGCGCTAAAGCCTCCCTCCTGGATCCATTTGGCCGCCGTAAATTTTTCCTGGCTGGTTTTTGCATCGAAGTAATCAGCCTTTGTAATGGCTTCACCCGGGTATTCCCGCGATGATTTTAATAGGATGTTGTAATTCTTTAAACGATCGAAGGGTGCCAGCCCATTGATGAAATAGCTTTCAAATTTGTTGATCATCATGCCGTTGAGTCCCCGATGTATGACCGTGTTTCCATAGCCCGAAATCACAGCATAAACTACCAGCGTGAATAAGGCGCCCATTATAAAACTGATTCCCTTTTTCATGACGGTCAGCTTAATAACGGATAATTTTCCATACACCTTCTTCCACCTGACCGAGGGTCAGTGTATACTCCGTTCCGTCAATTTTGTAACTGTACTCGGCAAAATCTTCGGTGGCAAAAACCAGTTTCCTCTTCTTGAAGGCGTTGGCAATGGCTGTCAGTTCTTCGCTGCTGTACATAGCATTTTGTTGCTTGTAAACCGATTGAACATCGTCGACAAGATTTTCATTGAGAGCATCCACATCTCCCTGCAGCAGTAAGGCTTCGGTTTCGTTGCCTGCCTTTTTGATTCCTGCATAATCAATGTTTAACTCGAGTTCTGTAGTTTTATACTGATCAAAAAGCGGATCGTCGGATTTGGTGCACTGGAAGAGAATTAACAACATGGACATGAAGAACATGCCATATAGAAAAAACACAGACGGTTTGCCAGGTTTGAACATTTGGTTAGTTGTTGGTTGAAGCCACAAGGTAGGCAATTCAACTCAAAACGGCAATGTTTTCCCTTCTTCGGCATTGATCATCCAGCTCGAAAAGTTGTTCAAATAATTCCAGTAACTCTGGATCAAATGCGCTGGTATAGGAAGTTGAGGTAACAATTGCTGGTAACAGCGCAACCATTCTTCACGGGCTTCGGCGGTGATTTTAAATTGCGCGTGCCGGCGGGTCATGGCGGGCTGACCGCGGTGCATGTTAAAGTATGGCGGACCTCCCATCACTTGGATGAAAAAATCGGCGGCATGTTTTTTGGCCAGTTCCAGTTCGCCTTCGCTTTCAGGAAATAAATGACTGATGTTGCTCTTCACCAGCAAATCGTAGTGATCGCTCACCAGTTTTCGGATGCCTTCCTCTTTCAATACCTGTAAAATACCCGGACTGGGTTTCTGTACTTCATGCCGCTGGCCCAAAATGGCCGGGGTGATGGTCAAATCAATCGAACTCATTTAGCAGTTTTTGCTAATGGAACGAAAGAAACGGTTTTTTGTTCGTTACACGTACTTATCGCCTTTGGTAATTTTTACATCGTTCACAAACTGCCTGATTTGCTGTTCTTCTTCTTTCTTGCAAATGAGCAGGATGTTGTCGCTCTCCACCACAATGTAGCCATCGAGACCCTGGATTACGGCCAGTTTTTCATCGGGCAGGTTCACAATGCAGTTGTGGGTATCGTAAATTTTGGCATTTTGGGCCTTCACCGTATTTTGATGGGCATCCCTGGTGGAATTATCCCACAGCGAACCCCAGGTCCCCAGGTCGCTCCAGCCAAAATCGGCGCATAGCACGTACACGTTCGAGGCTTTTTCCATCACGCCATAGTCGATGGAAATGTTGGGGCATTCGGAGTAAGTTTTGCTCAAAAAGGCACCTTCTTCACCGGTGTAATAATACTTGCAGCCCTTGCTGAACAGGTCGTTCACTTCGGGCAGGTATTTGTCAAAAGCCTTGAGGATGGATTGGAGGGACCAAATAAAGATGCCTGAATTCCAGAAGAATTCTCCGCTGTCGACAAAGACTTTGGCCATTTTCGAATCGGGTTTCTCGGTAAAGGTTTTCACCTTATGCAGGTTGTCCACATTGTCGAACTTCACATTCCCGTTGATCTGGATGTAACCATACCCGGTTTCGGGCCGGCTGGGGGTGATGCCCAGGGTTACCAGCGCATCGGTCTGACTGACAAAGCGCAGGCTTTTGTTCAGTTCATCAATGAAAAGATCCTCGCGGGTAATGAGGTGGTCGCTGGGTGCTACAATGATGTTGGCCTGATCGTTCTTGCACTTGATTTTATGGCAGGCATAGGCAATGCAGGGGGCGGTATTGCGGCGCAGGGGCTCGCACAATACCTGGCTTTCGTCCAGCAGGGGCAGTTGTTCCAACACCAGCTCCTTGTAATCGAGGTTGGTGACCACCAAAAAATTTTCCTTGGGAATGATTTGGTTAAAACGCCTGAAGGTTTGCTGAATAAAGGTTTCCCCGGTTCCGAGGATGTCGAGAAATTGTTTAGGACGTGAGGTTTTGCTCAGTGGCCAGAAACGGCTTCCGATTCCGCCTGCCATGATCACGCAAAATGTATTGTTCATGTTGTTGTTTTTAGGTTCCTTATTGCTATCGAAAATAAGGAATTTAGTTGGTATTCCCTCCCCGAAGGCCATGATTCTTATCACGGCCTTCTGTTTTGCACCATTCAACAAGCCGAAGGTTGTTTGGATTGTTGAATGTTGAAGAACATGTTAACGGGCTTGCATCCTGATGACCGGGATCAGGATCTCCTCCATGGAAATGCCTCCGTGCTGAAAGGTATTCTTGTAAAAGTTGGCATAATGATTAAAGTTGTTGGGATAGGCAAAGAAATCCTGGTTGGTGGCAAAAATAAAGGAAGTGCTCACGTTGGGCGAGGGAAGCCTGGCTTCCTGTGGTTTTCGGATTTCAAATACTTCCTTTGGGTTGTAATTAAGGTTGCGTCCCAGTTTGTAACGCAGGTTGGAATTGGTACTGCGTTCGCCCACTACCTTGATGGCATTGTTCACGTTGATGGTGCCGTGATCGGTGGTTAACACCAATTCGAAGCCTTTTTCGCTCAGCTCTTTGAGGAGTGCCGGGAGGCCCGAATGCTGAAACCAGCTCACGGTAAGTGAACGGTAGGCTGCCTCATCGGATGCCAGTTCCTTGATCATGTTCATTTCGGTGCGGGCGTGGGAGATCATGTCCACAAAATTGAGTACCATCACGGCCAGGTCCGACTGCAAAATCTGGTTCAGGTTGTCGCTTCCTTTGCGACCCGGTTTGGCTGTGGTAATTTTTTCAAAGAAAAGGCGTTCTTTCCGGCCGTAACGCTGCATTTGTTCGCGCAGCAAATCTTCCTCAAAATTGTTTTTTCCGCCTTCTTCATTGTCATCGTCGTCCCAGAATTCGGGATGGATTTTCTGAATGTCGGAGGGCATCAGCCCGGCAAAAATACTGTTACGCGCGTACATGGTAGCCGTGGGCAGTATGCTGTAATACATTTCGTCGCGTACAATGTTGTAGTACTCACTGATGATGGGGCTCAGGGCCCGCCATTGGTCAAAGCGCAGATTGTCAATGACCATGACAAAAACCTTCCTCCCTTCATCGAGGATGGGAAAAATGCGTTTCCGGAACAAGTCGGGTGAGAGCACCGGCCGCTGGTTGTTGGCAGGGTCGAGCCAGCTCAGGTAATTGCGGGTGATGAAGCGGCAGAAAGCTTTGTTGGCCTCGCTTTTCTGCATTTGGAGCACTTCGTCCATCATCTTATCGTCGCTCTGGTTGAGTTCCATTTCCCAAAAGGTGAGTTTGCGGTATACGGATTCCCAGTCGGAAAACGATAGGGAATCGTTGATTTCCATGCCCAGTTTGCTGAACTGCATCTGGTAGGCCGAGGTGGTTTGCCGGGTCACCAGCTCTTTTTTGTTGATATTCTTCTTAATGGAAAGCAGGATCTGCTTCGGGTTAACGGGCTTGATCAGGTAATCGGCCATTTGTGAACCAATGGCTTCGTCCATGATGGCTTCTTCCTCGCTTTTGGTGATCATCACCACCGGAACGAGGTGGTTGATTTGCTTGATCCGTGCCAGGGTTTCCAACCCGGTATAACCCGGCATGTTTTCATCCATAAAAATGATGTCGAAGGAATTTTCCTTCACCATGTCGAGGGCGTCGGCCCCGTTGGTGGCAGTGAATACCTCATAGCCTTTGTTGTCGAGAAAAATCAGGTGGGGTTTCAAGAGGTCAATTTCATCGTCGACCCACAATATTTTTGGTCTTTTGCTTTGTATCATAATACTGAAATGTTGGTGCAAAGTTATCGTTCTTTTTTGAAGCAGAGACTTTCTCTTGTTTTATGAAACAACAACAAAGCACAAATATTGCCGGGGAATGGGGATTTTGACAATTTTTAACGGGAAGTCTGCCCGGGTCGTCCGTACTGTTCATGTTTTGTGGCAGGAAGAG
>JAFGVJ010000005.1 GCA_016938055.1 Prolixibacteraceae bacterium | reverse complement strand
CAGCCACTTCTTCGCCTTTCGCTTTCGCGTTGGCACGGGCGGCTTCGGCAGCCAAAGCAGCGTTTTTCTTCGCCAATTCAGCGGCACGGGCAGCGTTCACTTTTTTCTCGTTTTCGATTTTTGAAGTGACCTCATCGGCAGCACTATTGGCCAATTTGTCAATCTTGGCCTGAATTTTGGCATCTTTGGTTTGCAACCAGGCAGCAAAGCGTTTTTCAGCTTCAGCTTCGTCGAAAGCACCTTTTTTAACACCTTCGAGCAAGTGTTTTTTCATTAAAACACCTTTGTAGGATAAAATGGCACGGGTGGTATCGGTTGGTTGTGCACCATTCGATAACCAGGTGAGGGCCTTGTCAAAGTCCAGTTCGATGGTAGCAGGATTCGTATTCGGATTGTACGATCCGATGCGTTCTACATACTTACCATCCCGTGGCGCCCTGCTGTCTGCAACTACTATGTGATAGTAGGCAATTTTCTTTCGGCCATGACGGGCCAAACGAATTTTAACTGGCATAATTGTTAATTTTTAATTGTTTGAACTGATTAAAACGAGCGCAAAAGTACAACAATATTTTCTTTTCCAAATGGTTTCGCCGCTTTTCCACTGTTATTTCCAAAAAAATTTGGAAATTGCCGCATCAACGCAACCATTTTTAGGGCTGTGAATCTATGGGTAACAATGTAAAATTCCTGATGTATGAACACATTCAAACAAATATTCCGATTTTCCTTTTGGGCTTTGCCCGCCTTGTTGTTGACCTCCTGCCTAAAGGATGCAAGCAACGAACAAACAGCTTATGGCGATGTGTTTGTGAAAGCGGTACAACTGACCGACAGTACCGTGGGCTATCAATTACAGATGTATGCTTATTCGTGGAGCGAAATGAAAAACGTAGCTGTGCTTGCACAAAAAGATTCGACAGTATATGAGCTCGATACCATCGACTATAAATACACTTTTGCCTGGCGACCGCTGGAAAACAACTACTTGCCCCAGGCACCTGCCGAAGACAAGTATTTTTTCGAAATTACTTTTGAAGATGGTGAGGAGCAGGTTGTAACAGATTATTTGAGTGCCAGTATGATTCTTCCACCCAAAATCAAAGCATTGAACTGGAACGATGAAAACAAAAGCATCGAAGTGGAATGGGAACCAGTGGCCAATGCCCATTTGTACAGCGTAACCCTGATTTCTGCTTCGGGACAAATTGTGTACGAAACCGAATTGCTCGACCGCACCGTGAACCTCTACCACATCAACCAGTTCAGTTATGGCTGGTACAACAACCGTAAACCCACAGAAACAAGTACTTATCAGGTGGTCGTGAACGCCTTTCTCTTTGAGCCCATTGCCTCCACCTTCGACATTCAGTGCATGGCACTGAACAACCTGGGACGCGTCACCTGGGTCATAGATTAAGTCCTTTGCTTGTTGGTAACTTTTTCGAACCCTTTCGGCTGATTCCTGTTTTGAAAAGAAAGCAGTTGCGGAGGCTGTGCCCTGAATCCTCGATTGATTTATCAACATCGGGGCAGGCCTCGCGATATAATCACTAAATTTACCCTTCGGTACCCCGGGGGGTATGGTGATTGTTAAGTACTCAATTCGAAAAAGTTATCCGATGAAGCCCTTTGTCCATTTGCATGTTCACTCACAGTATTCCATCCTCGACGGCCAGGCCAGCATCAAAGGCCTGGTGAACAAAGCCGTTTCGAACGGGATGAAAGCACTGGCCCTCACCGACCATGGTACCATGTTCGGGATCAAGGAATTCTGGAATGCCTGCAAGTCGGAAAATTACGGAAATCCCGAAATGAAGCGGGAGGAATGGTTCAAAATCAAACCCATTCTTGGCTGCGAAACCTATGTGGCCGACCGGGGCATTGAAAACAAGGTGGGGAAAGAAGACCGTTCGGGTTATCACCTCATCATCCTGGCCAAGAACCATACCGGATACAAGAACCTGCTCAAGCTGGTTTCCATTGCCAGTACCCGGGGCTTCTATTACAAACCCCGTATCGACAAATCACTGCTGGAGCAATACCACGAGGGCATCATTGTAACCTCGGCCTGTCTGGGAGGCGAAGTGCCCCAAAAAATCATGGAGGGCGACCTTGAAGGGGCCAAAGAAACCATCCGCTGGTTCAAATCGGTTTTTGGCGACGATTACTACCTGGAATTACAGCGCCACCCGGCCGAATCGTACCGTGAACGCTCCGAAGTGTATGACAATCAGGTGAAGGTGAACAAGGTGCTCATGGATCTGGCACCACAAATGGGCGTGAAACTCATTGCTGCCAACGATGTTCACTTCATCAACCAGGACGATGCCGATGCGCACGACATTCTCATCTGTCTGAATACCGGAAAAAATTTTGAAGACGAAAACCGGATGCGTTATACCCGGCACGAGTGGTTCAAAACCACCGAAGAAATGAACGAGCTCTTTGCCGATGTACCCGAGGCCCTTGAAAACACGGCTGCACTTTCGGCGAAGGTAGAGGTTTACGAACTCGATTCGGCACCCATTATGCCTGAGTTTCCCATTCCCAAAGATTTTGCCACCTGGGACGATTACCTCAAAAAATTTGATGAAGCAGCGCTGAAGGCTGAATTTGAACGTTACGATTCCATGGGGGGTTTCGAAAAAGTACTCCGGATTAAATACGAGGCCGATTACCTGAGGCACCTGGTGTACGAAGGAGCCAAAACCCGTTACCCCGATACCCTGGAAGAATGTCGCGAACGCATAGATTTTGAGCTGGATACCATCAAGCAAATGGGGTTTCCGGGTTACTTCCTCATTGTGGCGGATTTCATACAAGCAGCCCGCGACATGGGGGTGATTGTTGGCCCTGGCCGCGGATCGGCTGCCGGTTCGGTGGTGGCCTACTGTGTACGCATCACCAATGTTGATCCCATCGCCTACGACTTGCTGTTTGAACGTTTCCTGAACCCCGACCGGGTTTCCATGCCCGATATCGACATTGACTTTGACGACGACGGCCGCCAGCTGGTGCTCGACTGGGTCACGGAAAAATACGGCAAAGACAAGGTGGCCCACATTTGTACCTTTGGCACCATGGCGGCCAAAATGGCCATCAGAGACGTAGCCAGGGTATTGCAACTCCCGCTGCCCGAAGCCGACCGGCTGGCCAAACTGGTGCCCGACACCCCGAAAATTACCCTCGAAAAAGCCTACAAGGAAGTGCCCGAACTGGAACTTGAAAAATCGTCGGGCAATCCGCTCATTGTGGATACCATTCGCCTGGCCGAAGCCCTTGAAGGGTCTGTCAGGCAAACAGGGGTTCATGCCTGTGGCATTCTCATTGGCCGCAATCCGCTGGACGAACACATCCCGCTAATGCCTACCAAAGATGAAGTGTTGCTGACCACCCAGTACGACGGGCGTTTTGTGGAAGACATTGGCTTGCTGAAAATGGACTTTCTGGGACTGAAAACCCTTTCCATTATCAAGGAATGCCTGGACAACATCAAAATGTCCAAAAAAATCACCATCGATATTGACAACATCCCGATGGACGATCAGCTCACTTACGAGTTGTTCAGCAAGGGCGATACCACGGCCATTTTCCAGTTTGAATCACCCGGCATGAAGAAATGGCTGCGCTTGCTTCAACCCAACCGTTTTGAAGACCTGGTAGCCATGAATGCCCTTTACCGACCGGGTCCCATGGAATACATCCCCGATTATGTGGACCGGAAACACGGACGCAAAGCCATTGAATATGCCCACCCGGTCATGGAAGAGTACCTCGATGATACTTATGGAATTACCGTGTTTCAGGAACAGGTCATGTTATTGTCACGCTCGTTGGGCGGCTTTACCCGCGGCCAGAGCGATACCCTGCGGAAAGCCATGGGTAAAAAGAACCGTGCCCTGATGGACAAACTGAAAGTGAAGTTCATTGAAGGATGTAAAGCCAATCCAAAATTTGTGGAAGGTTTTGAACAAAGCAAATCAAAATACAAGGAAATTGATGAACTGATCATTGCCATCTGGAAGGACTGGGAAGCCTTTGCCGAATATGCTTTCAACAAATCGCACTCGGTTTGTTATGCTTACATTGCCTATCAAACAGGCTACCTCAAAGCCCACTACCCTGCCGAATTTATGGCGGCGGTACTGAGCCGCAACCTCTCCAACATCGACCGCATTGCCTTGTTTATGGACGAATGCCGGCACCAGGGTATCAATGTTCTCGGTCCGGATGTGAACGAATCGTACAACAAATTCACTGTAAACAAGAAGGGCGAAATTCGTTTCGGGATGGCCGGAGTGAAAGGAGTGGGCGCCGGAACTGTCAGCGACATTATCAAAGAAAGGGATAAGCATGGCGATTTCACTGACCTGTATAACTTTACCGAAAGGGTCAACCTTACTTCGTGCAACAAAAAGAACTGGGAGGCCCTGGCTTATTCAGGCGCTTTCGACAGCATTTCGGGCTGTCATCGTTCTCAGTTCTTCATCACCGACAAAAATGAACTGACCTACATCGAAAACCTGATCCGTTACGGCAACCTCATTCAGAATGAACGCAACATGGCCCAGCAATCGTTATTCGGCGGTGCAGCTGAAATCACCATCCAAAAACCCAAGCCGGTGGTGAGTGAGGAATGGCCCAGCGTGGTGAAACTCGAACATGAGAAAAACCTCAT
>JAFGVJ010000359.1 GCA_016938055.1 Prolixibacteraceae bacterium | reverse complement strand
TACAGGTAGTGGCAGCCATTCGCGGGGTGACCACCGGAGCTTATTTGGCACAGATCAGGGAATACGAAAAACTGTCGTTGAAACCTGAGCTGGAAAAATACCGCAGGATACTGATTGGCCTGACCGAAGAATTTGCCGAAGCCACTGAAAAGGTGGTGGATGCCAAAGACAATGAATTCATCGATTTCCATGCCCGCCGTTTGGTGGAGATGGCCGGCCACATCATCATGAGCTACTTGCTGCTGACCGATGCCAACCAGGAACCGGAATTCCTGAAATCGGCCAAGGCTTTCAACAAGATGACCCGCCAGCTGGTCCACGGCCACGGCGAATTCATCAGGGGTTCAGCCGTTACCGACCCTGCCTCTTACAAGTTTGAACTGTAGTAGGTCGGACTTTCCAGTCCGACACGATATGAAAAAAAAGAACAACAGGATCGGGACTTCTTTCCCGACCAATTGATAGAATAAGCTCAACATCTGAGGTTGCATTGACCAACACAGAAGCTCTATTCTTGCCTGTTCAATAATCAATCGGACAGAAATGTCCGACCTACAAACCCTGTTCCGACTATCGGGACAGGGTTTTTGTTTGTTGAGGCTGCTGCACTCCTGATGCTGCCGAAAAAGACCTTAGTGTGACTTTGTGATAACCTTAGGGTGCTTTGCGGTAAAACTTAAATAATTAAACCACAAAGGGAAACAAAGTACACACAAAGTAGCACAAAGAAAAAAGATTGAATTTTATAACTTTTTTTGACAGCCTCGTGAGTAAGAGGATGATCAGCCATAAGCGTGTGGGTTAAAAAAATTGAGCGTAATATTCAGCCGATTTCTTTTTACTTTTGTTTCAAAATTATCCGACATCGATATTTTTTAATAAAATTCGTTTATGAAACAGATTACAGTTACGATACCCGATAACAAGGAAAGCCTTTTTATGGAACTTATGGAAAGTCTTTCATTTGTTGAAAATATTGAAGCCATTGATAATTCCGACATCCCGTAATGGCATAAAGGGATCATTGACCAACGCATGGAAAATTACAAAAAAGCCCCTGATAGTTATAGGGATTGGAGTCAGGGCTTGACTTTGGTAGAAACTTGAAATCAAAGAAAAATCTTTGTAGTCAAACCCTGACTAGACCGAGAGTCAGTGCCTTACAAAAAAATACTATATTTACATAAGAATTTGACTTCTCAGCATGAAAATAAAAATCAGCCCCATATTCATTGCCCTGATTATTGCTGCTTCATTTTTCTCATGCAAAACATACAAATATTCAAACACCTCTTTCGTTCCTGTTTTTACAAAAAAAGGCGACTTGACAGTGAACACAAACTTTTCCAATCAACAAATCGGAATAGCAGTAAGTGATCATTTAGGAATATTTGCCACAAATACCAGCAAAAATTATCGGGAACCCTTGTTCTACACCAGTGAAAGTGAATTAAAATCCAATCATCAAAGTCATTGGTCATCGATTGGAATCGTCCCCTTTTTAAAAGGCCGTGAAAACATTTTTGTAAGTTTGCCGATTGGCATTGGCAAGGGCATGCAACACAGTGATTATGACGTAAGAAATGATGAACATTTCTTTACTAACTACTACAATACGCATAGCAAATTTCTGACCTTACAACCAAGCATATCCTACTTGATTGACAACAGGTACTACCTGAGTTTTTTCAATCGTTCCTATTTTTCACACAGCAAAATGATCAAAAGCGATTATCGGCAAACTTTGGGTCGACATTCTGCTTATGAATATACTTACCAGAAGCAGACTTTGTTCAACTTTATCAATCAGGTTGGAGCGAACATCAAACTCAATAAAAACAAATTTGATTTCTATTTTGAACTGTCGTACGTGTTATTTTCAAGACCTGATCACTTCTTCAGGAATGCCAATCAATATGATATAATAGGCGATCATTTGAAGGGTGAATTCGGTTTCACCTATAACTTCAATATTTTGGAAAAAAGAATTTGGAGAAGGAAAGCGCGAACAAGCCAATGAATAAATCCTGACTGTTCATTAATAAGAAATCTCCCTCCGGTATGGCAGTTCCGGGATTAATTATTCGATACTTCTTCGCCTGCGCCGGGTGCATTTGAATTGCGTATCTTGATTTTCGTATTAAGATCATCGATGAGCTGCACCATTTTCGATGCCAAAGCACCGTATTTGGCTGCATCTGCATCGTGCATCACGTTCAGGTAATCCACAATCTTGCCCAGTTGTTTAAGCGTTTCGCGCTTAAGAAACGAAGGCGATATGATGGCTGCCTTTTCCGATTCAGCTTCGGCCGACTGCTGATAAATGGCTTTC
Source organism: Prolixibacteraceae bacterium (assembly GCA_016938055.1). GTDB lineage: Bacteria > Bacteroidota > Bacteroidia > Bacteroidales > Prolixibacteraceae > Roseimarinus. The sequence continues at coordinate 858 of JAFGVJ010000359.1, read as the reverse complement.
AGGTTTGCTTGCGCGGCTTTTAGCTCAGCGTGCAAATCGGAAAGACCCAGTGTTGCAAATGCTGCAACATGTTCCGCCTGGTCGAATAGGTTCAAAATAGAATCGAGTCGGGCACTTTCCTTCTCGATGGAGAGATTGACAATGCCCTTGCCATGATTGTGAATGATCTTCATCAGCGTAGTGGCTGCTTGAGCCTGGTCGGGCTTGTTCCACTTCATATAAGCTTTTAGCATTCGTGTCAACGTCGAAAATAAATTGTCACGCAGAAGATCGGCGTTGAGCAGTTCCTGGCGAAGAACCTTCCCTCTGGCCAGACCAATGCCAATGAGCATGGATTCGGCCTTTAACTTCAGGATTTCGGTTTCACCGTTCAGATAGACATCGTTAACAGCAGCTTCTGTTACGGCTACTGCAACGCTTTGGGCAATGGTCGCCGTTTCGTCGACCGTTGCCGCATTACTGAGTTTTCTAATTTTATTCATGGTAAAAATGTTTAAGGGGAACCCGTACAAATCGTACGATTTGCACAGCAATATCGGAGAGAGATTTTTTTCTATCGAAGCACTTTTTGGGCTCATTGTCTTCATCGTCAGTTGGGATATGATTTTTGTACATCAATTTCTAATATGCATTCATTGACAATAAACTCCAAAGATGTATGAATATTGTTGCAGGATGTAAAAATATTTTCAGCACATCATTGCCACCCCTTTATCATCACCCGTAACAACTTTGGGTGCTTTGCCCGTAAAAAACTTCTTCATCGCTCGCACCAGGGAGAAAAAGGCTCAGCTCCCATTCATGGGGGAAAACACTGGGGGGAAAAGCTCTCCAACAATGTTCCCTAACGAAAACACC
>JAFGVJ010000064.1 GCA_016938055.1 Prolixibacteraceae bacterium | reverse complement strand
GATGGCGACTATGCTGAAAAAGTCGGAAACAGAACAGTTACCGAAGTTGGTACTCCGGGATTTTCAGGAGAAGGATTTTCGGGAGGTAACGCCTACATGGGTGCTGCCGATTCACATCTTGAAATTTCAACCGAAGGTTTAACCAACAGCGAATTCAGTGCTACATTTTGGTACAAGGCCAATCCGGTACCCAACCGTGCTGGTATTTTGGTCATCGGCCCTGAAGATTCAGACAATCCAGATGCTCAAAACATTCGCACAAGTGGCTTCCGGTTCTTCCGCGAAGCTAGTGGCACCAAACAGATATTTAAACTGAATGCCGGTTCGGGCGATGCTGATAGTTGGTTCGATGGCGGAGCAGCTGCAACCATCGATCCGGCATCAGGTGAATGGGTCTTCATGGCTTTTACCATCTCAGGTATCGAATGCGTATGCTACATCAACGGTGAAGTGGCTGCACAAGGTGAATTTCCCGGAATCGACTGGACAGGTTGCGATATTCTGTCAATCGGGTCTGGAGCTCCCCGCTTTACCGGCTGGGAACATTATTCCGATTTAAGTGCTCTCGACGAATTACGTTTGTACAATAAAGCCTTAACACTTGTGGAGGTACAGAACGTTATGAACTCGGATTAAGGGAGGATAAACAGAGCTTCATGAATACTTTAAAGGACAATACCGGAAAGAAAATTTCAGTTCTACCAGTATGTAACAGTTATAAAACCGGTTGTCCATCAGATTAGTTAGATGCTTCATAGTTGCAGGATGTTCCGGGCTTTAAGCCCGGACTCCCTTCAACTTTTAACCTTAAATTGATTATACGATGAAATACTTCATGGGATTGTTGCTGACGATATTTGTTGCAGCAGCTTGCACCAATCATCAGCATAAAAACAAATTGTATCCGGGGAATAAAAATGCTAACATTCCTTTAGACGATGCACAGCTTTTGGATACAATTCAGTACCAAACCTTTCAGTATTTCTGGGATGGAGCTGAACCAGTATCGGGCATGGCAAGGGAACGTATCCACATGGACAACAACTATCCGCAAAACGATCAGGATGTGGTAACACTCGGTGGGTCAGGGTTTGGTGTAATGGCCATCCTCGTTGGGGTTGAAAGAGGTTTCATCACTCGCGAACAAGCCTTCATGCGCTATCGGAAAATAGTTGATTACCTGGCCAATGCCGACCGTTTTCATGGTGCCTGGCCACATTGGCTTCACGGGCCTAGCGGCAAAGTATATCCCTTTAGTCAATTCGATGATGGGGGCGACCTTGTAGAAACTGCTTTCATGATTCAGGGATTGCTCACTGTTGCTGAATACTTTAAGGAAGGTACACAGTCGGAACAAAAACTGGTGGCCGATATCCAACAACTATGGGAAGAAGTTGAATGGTCGTGGTATACGCAGGGAAAAGATGTGTTATACTGGCATTGGTCACCCAATCACGCATGGAAAATGAACTTTCCGGTTGGTGGCTACAACGAATGCCTCATTATGTATGTACTTGCCGCCTCCTCGCCTACTTATCCAATTAGCCCCGATGTGTACCACAAAGGATGGGCACTGAACGGTGCTATCGCTTACGATACTTCTTATTATGGTTTAAGGACCGTTCTAAACTTTTATGAACACAACGATGATCCGACTGGTCCGCTGTTTTGGGCACATTATTCTTACCTGGGCCTAAATCCGAAAGGACTCAGCGATCGCTATGCCGATTATTGGTCTTTGAATCAAAACCACGCTTTGATACATTATCGTTATGCTTTGGACAACCCCAAAGGGTTTTCAGGGTATGGAGAAAATCAGTGGGGATTAACTTCCAGCTACTCAGTAAATGGTTATGCCGGACATCATCCCGGAGAATCAGATCTTGGAGTAATCAGCCCAACAGCGGCTCTATCATCATTCCCCTATACTCCTGCTGAATCAATGCAATTTCTGAAATATTTGTACAACGAGGCTGATTCATTGATCGGTATCTATGGCCCATACGATGCCTATAGCCATAGTCAGCAATGGTACCTGCCACGTTATCTGGCCATCGATCAGGGGCCAATACCGGTGATGATCGAAAACTATCGCAGTGGTTTACTGTGGAACCTGTTTATGAAAAATCCTGATATTATCCGCGGTCTGAAAGTACTGGAATTCAAGAACAATGAAATTCCTGCAAACAAGGAGTAAGCACTTTATATGGTTTTTCTGATCACTTTTCAACCATTTAAAATGTAGCATGATGATTGAAAATCTGGAATTCATAATGCCTAAGAAAATAATGAAGATGATGATGAATTTTGACAGAATATCAGGTATATTGATAATGACTCTATGGTTTTTAATGAGCTGTACCGGTGAAAAAACACCTGAAGCAGTCATGGATGACGATATTGGACGATTGATGTCGCAAATGACCCTTGATGAAAAAATTGGTCAGCTCAACTTACCCAGCGCCGGCGATATCACTACCGGTGAATCAACCAGTACAGGTATTGGTGAGAAGATCATTGCCGGAGAAGTAGGTGGTTTGTTCAATATAAAATCAGCTGCAAAAATCCGTGAGGTACAACGCATTGCCGTGGAAGAAAGCCGACTGAAAATTCCGCTGATTTTTGGAATGGACATCATTCATGGTTACCAAACAGTATTTCCGATCCCCCTGGGCTTGTCGTGCACCTGGAACATGGATTTGATAGAACAATCGGCCCGTATTGCTGCCATCGAGGCCAGTGCCGACGGCATTTGCTGGACATTCTCCCCAATGGTTGATATTGCCCGTGATCCTCGTTGGGGTCGAATGGCCGAAGGCAGCGGCGAAGATCCCTACCTGGGATCCCGAATTGCGGCTGCCATGGTGCGTGGTTATCAGGGCAATTCCCTGGCCGACAGTACAACCATTATGGCTTGTGTCAAACATTTTGCCCTGTATGGTGCATCAGAGGCTGGTCGTGATTACAATACCACAGATATGAGCCGCATTCGCATGTACAACGAGTATTTTCCTCCATACAAAGCGGCAATTGATGCTGGTGCCGGTAGCGTGATGACATCGTTTAACGAGATCGATGGCACACCAGCCAGTGCCAACCGTTGGCTAATGACCGATGTGTTGCGCGAACAATGGGGCTTCGGAGGTTTTGTAGTAACCGACTACACAGCTATTAATGAAATGATTGCACATGGACTGGGTTCCCTTCAGCACGTATCTTCCCTTGCCCTGAAAGCTGGCATCGACATGGACATGGTTGGCGAAGGCTTTCTTACTACGCTTAAAAAATCACTCGATGAAGGTTTAATTACTGAAAAAGAAATTGACAATGCATGCAGGAGAATTCTTGAAGCCAAGTACAAACTGGGTCTTTTCGATGACCCCTATCGTTATTGCAATGTTGAGCGGGCTGAAACTGATATTTTTACTGAAACAAACCGCAAAGCAGCCCGCGTGATTGCCGCTGAATCATTCGTTCTCTTGAAAAATGAAAACCAGCTTTTACCATTGAAAAAACAGGGAACCATCGCGTTGGTTGGTCCGCTGGCTCATAATCGTGAAAATATGCCCGGTACATGGAGCGTGGCAGCCGATTTCTCAAAAGCAGTATCTGTAATGGATGGCCTTAAAAATGCCGTTGACGAAAATGTACGTATCCTATATGCCAAAGGTGCCAATGTAATGAGTGATCCCATACTAGAATCCAGGGTGAGTATCTTCGGGAAACCAACGCAAAGGGATAATCGTCCCGAAAGTGTACTGATTGCCGAAGCAGTAAGTATTGCCCGCCAGAGCGATGTGGTGGTGGCTGCCATGGGCGAAGTTGCCGAGATGAGTGGTGAAAGCTCAAGCCTTTCAAACATTGAACTTCCGGCCAATCAACTGCGATTACTGGAAGCACTCCTGTCAACCGGAAAACCGGTGGTAATGGTACTGTTTACAGGTCGCCCGTTAGCACTGAAATGGGCCGACGAGCATGTGCCTGCCATCCTGAATGTATGGTTCGGTGGCACCGAGGCGGGAAACGCCATTGCCGATGTACTTTTTGGATTGGTCAACCCTTCGGGAAAACTCAGTGCTACTTTTCCGCAAAACCTTGGACAGGTTCCCATCTATTACAACCATAAAAACACAGGACGCCCCCTACCCGAAGGTGGCTGGTTTACCAAGTTCCGATCCAATTACCTCGATGTACCGAACGAACCCTTATACCCTTTTGGCTTTGGTTTAAGTTACACCACCTTTACTTACGACCATCTTCAGATCAATGCCGATACCCTAAAAGGGAATCAAACGCTCACAGTTTCAATTCAAGTGACAAATACTGGCACTGTTGCTGGAAAAGAAGTTTTACAACTGTATATCCGCGATTTGGTGGGAACTGTAACCCGCCCGGTGAAGGAGTTAAAAGGATTTCAAAAAATTGAATTCCAGGCCGGTGAAACGAAAACAGTAAACTTTGAAATCACCACTGAAGAACTGAAATTTTACAATGCTGATTTAGTTTACGATTGGGAACCCGGCGACTTCGAGATCATGGTTGGTAGCAATTCCCGTGATGTTAAGAAGGTAAAAGTGAACTGGGGAAAGTAGCTGAAACTAAGCAGATTTTTGCTAATCAATTTCATAAGACCTCCTTACAAACCAGACAGATAACTTACATCAG
>JAFGVJ010000358.1 GCA_016938055.1 Prolixibacteraceae bacterium | reverse complement strand
TGATGATGCGGAACAGAACCGGAATGCACAAAATGCAGGCCACAAATGTTGGCAATTTGAAGATGTTATCATTCGGTAATTTGAAAATGTGAAGATGAGACGATCAGACCAGGAGATGAAGGTATAGGTTAAGATTAAGGTTAAGAAAAGGTTGCGGGGTTGGTCAAGCTTGTCGAGACTACTTGAATGCCCTTATACTGCCTCGTTCGCCGAGTATGTCGAGGCGAGGTTGAGGTTAAGGGTTGCCTGTTCGCTGCTCCTTCGCCTTTGGCTAAAGAGCTAAAAGTAAAATTTAAGAGGATTGATCGTTTGAAGGTAATTGCTGCGAATAAAGGCACATCGGGTGAGGCGATTTCCAATCGCCTTTCAGGAAGCAATTTGATCGTACCCGGTAGCGCTTTGTATTGATGCCATCGAGGAAACTGAAAGATTGAAAAACTTTGTACGTTCTTACTAAGGTACTTAGGTACTCAGGCACTCAGGTACTGATAAACTGAATTGGAGCGAAGCGTAAATCGGCGAAGCCAAAATTGGAAACAGGTGACTCGCAACCCGCAACCATAATAACTCCAGTGCTTTAAGTATTCAAACTCCCCCTACTTTACAGCACTTTGTTCTTCGGCGTGGTGGCCATGAATTCTTTCAAGTAGTAGGGCTCAAAATAGGCTACATCCTCAAATTTTTGTTGCAGGAAAAGGGCTTCGGCCAGCGGGGGCATGTGGCGGGCCGAAGTGTAAATGCCCTCGATCAGCTGAGCGTTGGAATGCTGAATGACCGGCATACATTTGGCAGCACCGTTTCCAAAGAAGAACATCCGGTGTTGTTGCAGGTTTTCGCTGAAGGTATCTGCTTCAACAGCCACTGCTTCAACGGGTTTGATCCATTCCAGACCGGGGCTGAACACGGCCTGATACACTTCCATACGCCGGGCATCCATCATGGGAACCAGCCAATCGGTGCTTCGCCAATCAATTTTGTATGCGGATGCATTGTTCACCACATGATGGGCCATAGCTTCGAGCGGACTCACGGCCAGCAGGGGTTTTCCAATAGCATAACAGATGGCTTTGGCAGCCGAAATCCCGATGCGCAAACCGGTGTAGGAACCCGGGCCTTCGCTCACGGCCACGCCGTCGAGCAGAATGGGTGTCAACTGGTTGGCCTTTAGTAATTCATCGATGAAGGCGGTGAGCAGGCGGGCATGATTCATGCCGGAGCCTTCTTCCCGAAAGTCTTTGACTATTCCGTTTTCAGACAGGGCAACAGAGCACCATTCGGTGCTGGATTCAATACAAAGCAGCAAGGCCATCAGCGTACATTTTTTTTGCAAAGATGAAAGATAAATCTGGAAATTGAAAAATACCCGGCAATTTCGCGGAGAAAGGTGATGGTTTGCCTTTTCAAGCATGGAACTACAAAAGCCTGATATGATACCTGATAAGCCACATGAACCGTTACTTTTTTGAAAAGAAATAGTTGATTCATCAACAAATAAGTTAGTTTTGTCAAAAAAGCATCATTCATTGATAAGGCCTTGAATGAATTCTGTTTACAGTCGTTATTTTTGACTGTAATTTAGAAAGAGCAAGCACTGATTTTGAAGGAGCCGGAAAAGGGGATCTGGTATTTCAAAAGCATCAAACTTCTTCAAGAATAGGTTTTTTGGCTTGATGCTTGAATTCAAGCGCAATTGATTCTTTTTCTGCAAAAAAATGCAGAACTTGTGGTGCGTTTAATTTGTTGAATAGAGGGGTTTTTCTGATGTGGACTTGATGAAGGAGGAACAACTTTTGATTTGGGGTGTAAATGAGAAGATTTAGCATTGTTTTTTTATTACTTTTTTGCCTGGTGTCGTTGCTGCATGCGCAAACACCGGGTTTGATCATTAAACCTGCAGGTAGTGGTCCTAATCCTCTTGACCCAGATGGTGATGGTTATGTTTCTCAGAAAACGAATGGCATTCAATTGGGATTCACCATTCCCCCCGACAACGATGTGTTGCAAAGTGAAATTGCCTATGTGGCCATTGTACGGCCCGACCCCTTAGGAGATATTGAAAGAGGACCAGAGGGGGGCTTTGGTGAAATTGTAGGTACCGATGCTGCCGGAAACAACGCTATTCTTACTTATAATGATGGTACCAATTTTCTGGTTCGTTTCCGCTTGGGGGGTTATGCACCCAATTCCAAGTCCTATTCCCTGCTGATCGATACGGATGGCAAATTTGGTTTTACAGGCCCCGATGCCGACCCCAATGCCATCATCGGAAACCTGGGTTTTGAAGCTGAAATCACCTTGCATACCAATTTCACAGTTAGTGCTTACAATGTTGATGGCACAACCACAGGATCGCTTGTTACTTCAGCCTCCTATGACAGTAATTGTCAGAAATCCATGGCTGTTTCTACTGCCGGTGACAATCCTGACTATTTCTATGATTTTTATCTACCCCTGTCTTCCCTGACCTCATTGTTTAGCAGTTCCACTCCATTAAGAATAGTAGCAATTACAACTATGAATCCTGATGCGACTATTGGGAACAATGCCCTTTCCGATGTAGGAGGGGTTACCTCTGGAACCAATTTTGATGCCATTTTTGAAGAATTGATTGATGAACAAAGCCCGGCTCCTCCCGGAGAGGAAATTTTAGATAAAAGTGCCTGTCCTGACATCAATGCTGTGGCTGCCACCGACACTGATATTACCGGCACATCCACCGAGGCATCCGGAACCCTGATTACGGTTT
>JAFGVJ010000063.1 GCA_016938055.1 Prolixibacteraceae bacterium | reverse complement strand
TGAAAAATGGTGGTGTTGCCTATCTTCTTCAGGTTGTAGCAAGGTACAAACTGATGTTGTGAAAAATTGATTTCTTTTTCCAGGTTTTGCGCTTGCGAGGGGATTGTTGCAAACAACAAGAACAGACTTAATATAATTGAGAGTTTTTGGTTTATTTTCATAGACTTGTTTGAAGCTTAATGATTGTTTCGATGTCTTGTTGTTTTTTATCAAGTGGTAAATTACCACGATTATTTGGCAATTTCTGCAATCATTCCTTTAAAAATGAAACCATGCAAGGGCAAAACTGAGTACCAGTAGATTCTGCCCCACAATCCATGAGGCCTGAAAGTTGCAATTTGGTGCAGGGTGTTATCTTTGATTTTGAACTCCAGCCAGGCCTCACCCGGAAGTTTCATTTCGGCATACAAGAGCAATCGTTTTTCATCACGATTGGCGTCTATTACCCGCCAAAAATCAAGTGATTCGCCGGCTGAAAGCTGCTTGTCATTTTTTCGCCCGCGCCTTAGACCTACTCCTCCGGCAAGTTTATCTAAAAAACCTCGAAGTCCCCAAAGCCAGTTGGCATAATACCAGCCATTGTTGCCTCCTATGGCCCAAATTCTTTCAAGTGTTTTTTCTTCATTTTGCACAAGCTGCTCTCTGGTATCTTTATAACAACCAAATGAAGGAACTTCAATCAGTTTTGATAGGCCACTTTGTAACACCTTGCTCGACAATGCATCGGTCCAACTTGAAGGGATCTCGTGCCGGGCAATGTGATCAAAAGCAAGTTTTACCGATTCTTCGTAGGTGAGCAAATGAATGCCCAACAAAGCATGTAAATTGTTTGCATGTGCAATCACTTCCACTTTCATACTATCCACCAGGTTGATTGCAAGTTTGTACGATGTTGAAGTTACAAAGTATAGCCAGTAGGATGAAAGCTTAGGTGTCATCACCGGAACTGAAATGATGATTCTCCTGAGTTTACGTACTTTGGCAAATTTTAGCAACATCTCACTGTAAGTGAGTACTTCAGGCCCACCAATATCAAAAGCTTTATCGAATGTTTTATCGTACATCAATATTCCTTGCAAAAACGCTATCACATTACTTACAGCAATGGGTTGTGATTTTGTTCTCAACCATTTAGGCGCAATCATGATTGGTAATTTTTCAACCAGATCGCGGATGATTTCAAAAGAGGCGCTTCCCTCTCCGACAATGATACCAGCGCGGAGTGTGGTTAAATGATAGTTGCCTGAAGCCAGGATTTCTTCTACATTTTTGCGGGAACTCAGGTGTTTCGAAAGTTGTTTTTCGTTGATAATACCACTGAGGTAGATCAGCTGTTTTAGCTTGCTTTGCTGTATGCGATTTCTAAAGTTTTGTGCAGCTCTTGCTTCCAATTCCTGAAAATCGCCTGTAGGTGCCGACATGGAATGAATCAGGTAATATGCGGCATCAATGTCTGAAGGAATGTTCGCGAGTGTTTCTTCCTTCAAAAAATCAACTTCAATCAATTCAATGTTTGTGGGAGCATATTTTGAGGCATCAAAACGCTGCTTGTCGCGCACGCAACATATAACCCGATGCCCTTTTTCTATTAATACGGGCAGCAATCGCTGTCCAATATAGCCTGTTGTGCCGGTAAGCAAAATTTTCATAACCATTACGTTTAATTCTTATTGTCCTGTCGCCAGGCCGAACCAGTATATCTTTATGCAGATGAATTATTCAGGCCTTTTCCTGATGAACAGTTTCTGTTAAATTACAGCTTCAAAGCAATACTTTCAGGTATAAAAGCAGTGATTATTGGTGTTCCGAAAATAGGGAATAACATTAGGAAATCGGCCAACTGAGTGTTTCTTTTCATGAATGGCTGGCTTGATGTTTAAAACCGAGATTCATCCAGGCGATAATGACACCTGCCGACATAAACATGATCAGGCTGTATATGGCAGGACTGATGGTCATGGTGGGATTGTGCAATAAAGTTGCGCAAATGGCGATGCCCAGGGTGCCGTTCTGTATGCCCGATTCAATGGATATGGTGATTCGCTCAGCCAAGCGTATACGGAACATTCTGGCTGAAATAAACCCGATGAGCATCATGGTCAGGTTAAGTGCCAGGGCCACCGGACCAGCCTGTTTGAATGAGCTGACCAGGATCTCCTTGTCGTTAAGCACGGCTGCAAGAATCACAACAATGAGCAGAATGCCAGACATGATTTTCACGGGTTTGTTCATCATAGCTGCAAACCCGGGTGCTTTTGCATGAATGATCATACCAATGGCTACGGGAACCAGGGTAATGATGATCACGGATAGCATCGTGTCGAAAACGGGGAGCGGGATATATTCACCCTGTTGCATGAAATATCGGAGCGAAAAGTTGACAATCAGCGGAATGGTGAAAACAACAAGAATGCTCGAAATGGCTGTCAGGGAAATCGATAATGCAGTGTCCCCCTTCGAGATGTGCGTGATCAGGTTGGATGTGGGTCCACCGGGGCAGGCGGCAAGCACCATGATCCCAACCGCGAGTTCAGGGGTGCTCATGGGAAAAATCAAAAGAAGCAGAAAACCAACAATGGGCAGCAAAACAAGCTGATTCAGTATCCCGATCGCGGTTGCTTTGGGATAGAGCGCCACGCGTTTGAAATCGGCTGGTGTAAGGGCCAGGCCCATGCCCAGCATGATGATGCCCAAGGATATGGGAAGAAAAATTTCAGTCAGAAAATTTGATTCCATAGCTAAAAGGTTTAGGTTGATGTAGTGTATATTTTATCCGGGAGTCTAAACTACAAAACAAATCAATGCAAACAACCTCAATTCCCTTTTTGCTTTTTATTTGGAGGCTTCTAAAACCAACACCCAATCCTTACCATGTTGGACGTCCCCCGGTGGATCGAAAGCGATATTCGTTCCATTTTGAATGGTATCTATGAATGTGGTTTCACCGTTTCGCGGATTAAACCAGGAGGCCAGGAGTTGGGATGATTTTAGTTTTGTTCCGTCAACTGAAAACTGCCTGCCTGAGTAAGTATATACCAACGCATAACGCTCACCCCGGCAAGCAATCAGATAATCATACTTTTCACCTTGTCCTTCAACAATCATTGATTGATCGGGAATCCTATCGAAGTAAGGTTTTGACAAAACTAAATCTTTCAGATATTTCATAGCACAGCCTCCTGGTTCATCGAGCGCAACTTCCCAAAAAATTGTAGGATAATAACTTTTGAGGGTATCATCAGGGCCATAAAATTGCATGATTGAACTATGTCCGTATGTGTGCCCGAAAGCCCCTGCAAAAACCGACCAATAGGCATATCGTCTTACATCATCACCCGTCCATTTAGGTTGCAGGCTATCATGCAATCCCTGGGGAATGTGTTCATACGAAGGTTCACCATCGATGGTTGGTTTAGTGGGGAATTGATGGTAATCAAGCGTCACATATCTCCAACTATCTTCACCAAAACATCTTTCGGTATTGTCTTGGTCGTATCGTCGGTGACCAGATTGGAACATGTTAAAATCCAGCCATTTTTCATGGTGAAACCAGTCCGACGATAAAGTCCTGCCAAATGGATGGAAGGTAATCAGTTGATTGGAAGTGAACTCATGAATCGTGTTTCCAATAGTTTGCCATACTGCTAATGAGTCGGTTCCTCTTACATCACCGCCGTTTAGCCAAATGATGTTTGACTGGTTTTTGTACCTGTTTGCTAAAAAGGAGGCGTAAACCCCGGCTTCATCCGGGCTTACATAACCCGCTCTGACATTAGATCCCCAAATGGGGACGAAGGCCATATAGATCCCCTTTTTTTCTGCCAGTTTCACTACATAGTCTACATGATCCCAATAATCATATTGGTTTTCATCAGTAGGATCCGAGCCTTGTGTCGTATTGATGTTTGCTATATTTTTATTGAATATGGCCGAATCGCCATAGGCATTTGCCGAATTGCCGATATCGTGAATAAGCATCACCTGTACCACATTAAATCCTTTCTGTTTCCGGTCTTCCAGGTATTTTTCTGTTTCTTCCCTGTTGAGTTTTTTGAATAGAAGCCAGCCTGTATCACCCAACCAAAAGAAAGGTGTGGCATCGTCTGTCATAAGAAAACGCTTGTTTTCTGAAATTTTCAAATGTGGCAAACTCACCTCTTTATCTGTACATTGAATCATTAAGGGAAGAAAAAACAACAGGTAAATTGTTTTCATCATTTATTTTTTTCTTCCATTATTCTTTGAACTTCTTTTAACAACAATGGAAAGGCCGGTAATGTCATGCCATGATCATAACCATCCAACTCATAAAGTTTGGTCTCTTTATGACCTACTAATTTCATCATACGCATTAAATAGGCATTTTCCTCATATCTCCCGAGCAATTCCAATTCTCTGTCGCCAGTGATTAATATGAGTGGGGGAGCGTCATGGCGTACATGATACAATGGTGCTAAACTGTCAACGATTGGCTGAGTACCCGGAATTCCTCTTTCTTCCCGAACAGTAAAATGAGTAATCGTATGCCCGCTAAAAGGGATCAATCCTGCAATGTTATTGGCATCTATAGTATGCTTCAACAGATAGGATTTATCCAATCCAATCATGCTTGCCAGGTATCCCCCTGCCGAGTGTCCTGCAATAAAAATCAATGAAGAATCCCCTCCATATCCATTGATATGCTTGAATACCCAGCTTACAGCTGCTGCAGCATCATCGATGTACACGGGGGCCTTTACTTTTGGATACAATCGATAATTGACACCCACAACACAGACTCCTTTATCCTTAAGCATTTCAGGAATTTCTTTGTTGCCTCCTGTTAAACCGCCTCCATGAAACCATACAATCGTGGCAAAGCTTTCAGTATTTTCAGGATAGTAAATATCTAAAACACAGCGTTCGTTGATGTATTGATCAGCTTGGTTGACTGATTCGCTGTAGTAATGAATATTCTGAATGCTTTCATATTGCACTTCCTGTGCATCAATTGAAAGACCAAATCCAAAAGTTAAAATTGAGAGCAGCAGTAATCGCATATAATTTGTGTTAGTTGTAGTAAATGGTAACCTGAGTTCCCTGCTTTGCAGGGCAATTTGTGCAAAAACTCAGGGGAGAAATCATTTACAACTGAAAGTGATGTGCGTAGAATGAATTATTAATAATATTCATATGAATATTTTTCTACTGTATTGTCACTATTTGTAATAGTTTCTGATATGGGGCAGTCATTTTTACCATATTTGTAAGTGCAGGTTCTTAAAACTTCTTGAATTGAACTATTACCCCAACTAATATATACTAGTCCATTTTCATCGTTTAGATTACTGGTAACACTCAATATATTGTGTTTTAATTGTGGATTTATTTCATACATTTCTTTCCAATAGCCAAAATATGCCGGAATCTTATCATCGTATGTGTAAAATACAGATCCGATGTATTCTCCATCGGCAGTGTAATATTTCTTTTCAACAGGGTCATCGCTATTGTCAAAAATTTGTTCAATATAATACAACAATTTTGCATGTGCGTCTGATACAGAAATTTTAACCACTTGATTGAATGTATTGTATTCATAGGCATGTACCCCATCTTGTTCTCCCTTGACATAAAAAATCTGGTATCCTAACTTGAATTCATCAAGATAACTAAATATGGTATGACGTGTTAGCTCGTTGGCCGAATTAAAAGAATTAATTCTATCGACATAATTATCTCCATTAAATTCGTAAGTAGAAAAACTTACAATTTCTCCTGAGTTATATATATTTAAACGTTGAGGTTTATTCTTTTCATCATAAATAATTTCAGATTGAAGTTTCCCATCTGAAAAACGTTTTTTTAACATGATCCCTGTATCTGAATTTGGTTCTATGTTATCCTTATTGCATGAGAATAAAGTAATTATTGCAGCCAATAGAACAAAAATTGAGCGTAACTTTTTCATGATTGAAGATTTTTTGTGGTTTAATCAAATATAGGAAATTATTGAATTGAGAGCAATAGGGTTCAATGAGGCATTGCTAACGTATTATTAAAAAAATACCTCATTCAGAATTACGGAAAATCGTAGTAACCGAGGTGTTTACGTACAGTTGATCCGACTTGTCAGTACAAGTTGTGAGAGACCCTCCCCGTCAGTTATTTCAGGCGGGGAGGGTCTCTCAATTAAGCTGTCGTATTTCATTTAATTCATGTCAGTACTTTCCTTAATGCTAACACGCTGTTTAATCGCTACTTTACAAACTTATTATTTGAACATACAAATCTAGCCTTAGTTATGCATAAAACTCATGAATCACACTAACGACTATTCAAGTGGTTGAATGAAATGCATCAATTCTCTGTCGTGGTTATGGACGATGCGGCTTTCGTCATCGAAATACATGGTGGAACCGTTTTCGGCAGTATAC
>JAFGVJ010000357.1 GCA_016938055.1 Prolixibacteraceae bacterium | reverse complement strand
TGTCAGGACATGACCCTGGAGGAAATTGGTGAACGTTTTGGCCTGACCCGCGAACGGGTGCGTCAAATCAAAGAAAAAGCCATCCGCCGCCTGCGTCACACTTCACGTAGTAAATTATTGAAAACGTATCTTGGATAAATCAATCTTGGATAAAACTGAACCGCCTTTATTTTGCAATAAAGGCGGTTTTTTTTGTTGTTCATTAACTATTCAAGAACTTATTTTTTCATATTGATTTATAATAAAAGAATGAATAACTTCAATGGTCTAAAAATAAACCATGAAGGCAAGCAAAAACTTCCTGATCACCATTGTGCTGCTTATTATTTTAAGTGCTTGTGATCTTTTGCAAGATACCTTTAAAACCTTTCTGATGGATGATCAGGAAAAGGATTTAAATACGGTTGTTTCCCTTCAGGATGATGCAGCATTGACTGTAAAAACACTTTTCGCATCAGGCATGGATACTTTAGCGGTAATTGATTCTTTAGCGATCTACTTCAATTCGCTCGATGATGTGGCTTCAGTATTTGCTGATTCTCAAGGTGTGGCTGTTGAGTATAAAAGTGGAATTTGTGGCGGTGTTTTTCTGGGAATATTGCCAACAATGATTTTTTTTGATACCATACCAAAACAGGAATTTATTGATGAAAGCGACTTAAAAACGGCTGCTTTTTCAAATGACGTTGTATCAACACTCAAAAATCCAAACACCATCTTTTTTGACGGAGCTTACAGTGAATTCAAAGAGTACAACGATCGGGTGATAGAAGATGCCAACGCTGCCTTTTCAAAAATTGGCATGAATTCATTCACCCTCTATACCGATGAAAACGCGACCATTGATGTGTTATCGACACTGGAGAACTACGGAATAATTCATCTTACAGGACATGGTTGGTACACTAAGTTTGGAAAGGGAATTCAAGAAAGCAAAAGCACCTATCTCCTTACAGGGGAAAAAGCAGAAGTTGGTAAAACTTTCAAAAAGTATTATGCCAGTTTATTGGACAAAGACATCATCACCGTAAACTACAAGGGTGAGAATCGATACGCCGTTCACCCACGTTATGTGGGAGACCGCAATCAATTTCCCGAGAAAGAAGTTTTTTTGTATATAGGCTTTTGCAATGGTGGCAGGGGTCATTGGCGCAAGGAGTTGAACAAAAATAACGGAATAGCAGCAGTTGTTGGCTACAGTTGGAGTGTATATCCCGAGTGGGAAACAAATTGGATTTGCAAATTTTACAAAAAAATGGGAGACACTTCCCGAGACCATCCGTTGCCGTTACAAGCTTGTGTCAAGGAAATCATTTTTAATGAACCTAAAGGCTATTACCAGGAATGGGGTACTGACAAAAACAATAATTACTGGGAAAAAAATATCCACATGCAGTGGTCAGGCGACGGTGATATGACCTTTTGGGAACCCTTACCGATAATAAAGAAAATAGCCCTGTATAGTAACGACGATCGACAATTTAACCATACAAGAAAAACAGGTGAAGATCCACCAGTTGAAAGGAAATACTTTAGCGGTGTTGGAGTTGTTTTTGATCATTTGAATAGTATTCTAAATAAAGAAGACAACAAGTATTCAGTAACATGGGAAAATAGTCCATGGAACAATGTAGGGGAATTTTCCTCAGGCACATTGACTTATCAGCTCAAAAACAGTGAAGATGAAAAAGAGAATAACATTTTCAAGAATACCGCCCTCAATGTTGACTTACAAATATCCTGTTATGCTTTATTCGATACCCGAACATACGAAATACGATTAACCAACGCTGAATACACCTATAATTCACATGAATCAACACTTGAATTTAATCTTTACGGTCAAAATTCTTGCAGTAATGTATTCTATGAGCAAATTATTACCGTTGATAATGGAACTTATACCTCTCAATTAAGCACTACCGGTTGTAATGAAGATTCACAGTTTTATATCAGAGTCTATTTAGAAGAATGAATTTATTAAGATCATTTACATCATTCCACATAAAGTACCAATCCCTTCAGATACTCCCCTTCCGGATGGTAAATGTTGATGGGATGATCGGCCGGTTGGTTCAGCTGGTGCAGTATTCTCACAGTGCGCCCCGAAATGGCCGCAGCTGAAAAAACTGCTTCCCTGAATTTCTCTTTGCTGACCACCTGAGAACAGCTAAAAGTAAATAAAATCCCACCGGGCCTGATCTGCTCAAATGCCCTGGCATTAATTCTTTTGTAACCTTGCAAAGCCCTGCTTAAAGCTTCACGATGTTTGGCAAAGGCCGGTGGATCCAATACAATCAAATCGTATTTGTCTTTAATATCCCGGAGGTATTCAAAAGCGTCGGCTACAATGGCTTCGTGCCTGGGATCATTCGGGTAATTGAGTTCAACATTTTCGCGGGTCAGGTCAATGGCTTTCCCCGAAGCATCAACCGAATGAACACTTTTGGCACCACCACGCATGGCAAAAAACGAAAACCCTCCGGTATAACAAAACATGTTCAACACATCGCGGTCTTTCGAATATTGTTGCAACAAATAACGGTTCTCCCGCTGATCAATGAAAAAGCCTGTTTTCTGGCCTTCTTCCCAATCAACCTTGAATAAGTTACCGTATTCCGAAACAAGACCTGCTACAGTATCGCCATACAAAAAACCATCACGGGGCTCAATATCGGCTTTAAAGGGCAATGTTTTCTCACTCTTATCGTAAACAGCTTTCAACTGGTCGCCCATGATGTCCTTCAAATATTTCGACAGTTCATTTCTGATCAGGTACATCCCGATGGAATGCATCTGAAAAACAGCGGTTCCGTTGTAGAAATCAATCACAAGGCCAGGCAAACCGTCTCCTTCGGCATGTACCAGGCGGTACACATTCGTGTCAGGATGATTGGTCAAACCCAGGTCAAGCCTAAGCTGGTATGCTTTCCTAAGTTTGTCCTTCCAGAATAATTCATCAATGGCTACCTCCTGAAAACTAAAGACACGAACAGCAATTGATCCGATCTGATAGTGTCCAAGCCCCAGAAATTCACCGTTATTGGCATGAACCGATACAATGTTACCTTCGGCCAGGGGACCTTCTGTTTTTTTGATGGCACCGGAAAAAACCCAGGGATGAAAGCGCTTCAGGGACTGATCTTTACCTGATTTTAATATAATCTTACTGTAGCTGATGCTCATGATAATTCTTGCTTAAATCGTTCATAAATCAGGTAAGAGATCCAGGCGTCGGTAGCTGCATAGCGCAATTGCGCTTCAGTCAATTCATCGGCTTCCCAGTTCGATAGCTGTTGTGCTTTTGAAATCTTGCAGTTCAAGACGATTCCTGCCAGTTTTTTCAAACTAAAATTATTAATTCCCAAATCTTTAGCTAAATCCTGTAATTCAACAAATCCACCAGGCTTAAACCCTTTGTTATGCTGAAGTGCTTTGATGTCGTCGCGAATGGCCGCTCCTGCTTTGACGATATTGGGGTTCGAGATTAAACGTAGCAACGATTGCGGAAGATCAAAGTGATTCAGCCTGAACAGAAAGGCCTTATCATGGGTTGAGAGTTGAAGCAGGGCAACCTTATGGATTTGCCCTTTCTTAAACGAAGGGCGAGTTTCAGTATCAAATCCCAGGTAAGGAAATTGCGTTAAATATTCAACTGCTTCATTCACGCCATTTTTTTGATTCAATACAACGATTTCGCCTTCAAAATTCACCAGTGGTAAGTTGTCCAACTCTTCCTTGGTAATCGCTTCTTTGTAAATCATCTTATCTGGTTTCGTCCTCATCAAAATAGTTGTTAAAATGCTTCGACACCCAGTTTTCGTTTTTTGCCTGTGGTGACTGATTTATTTTTGGGGTTTGATCATGGTCTTCGATGCTGATTTCGCCATAACGAACAGCATGGAGTGCCCGGAGTCCGTTCACCAGTTTTTGTCCCCAGTAAGTAGTGAAGTTATTTTTGCATTCCCAAACAGCATCAGCCATAAGTTCAGTAGTGCCAATCCGGTAAACCATAATGAAGTCTTTCAAATCCTGATAAATATCGCAAATATTTTCAGATATGTTGTCCGAAATGGCTTCTTCGCTAAACTGCATTCCGCTATCAAATACTTCAGGGTAGCTATCGAATTGTCCTAGTTTTGCACTGATCTTTCCCAATAGAAAATTGTAATCTACCTCGCTAAGATATTTTTCAGGCGTATCAGCATTTTCCTCATCAATATCGGGTAACAAACAGGCTTTCAGGTACAAAAGTGGGAATATTTTATGAGCTGTATCGATGAAAGCTGAACGGCTCAAAGCAGCATAATTCTCAACAAATGTACAATACTCATGGGCAACCGTTACAAATTCAATGACATTTTTAGAATAGACCCAATGGTCCAACAAATCTTCTTCAGACATACGCTATAGATTCTACACCGGCAAAAATACAAGAAATGATTGAAATAAGCTTGAACAGCCCAAACTCCTTTTGCTGACTTCCTTGATTTGGAAATCATAGCCCTTGATTTTCACTGGCCAGAATTTGGACTGATTTTTCAAAATTGAATTTTTTATTTCTTCTCCGGAATCGATTGAAGAATATCGGACAAGTGATTCCAGAATTTCTCCACAGTTGCTATGTTGATGCGCTCGTCAGGCGAATGAGCTCCTTTAATGGTAGGACCAAAGGAAACCATATCGAGCTGCGGATACTTTTCCAAAAACAAGCCACATTCCAAACCGGCATGTATCGAGCGGATGACAGGTTTTGTCCCGAATAATCGCTCATAAGCCGATGCCGTAATTTTTACGATAGGTGAATCGGGATTTGGCGACCAGCCAGGATAGCCATCGGTATGTCGAACATTCGCACCTATTAAATGAAATACGGCAGCCACCATATTTGAAATATCCCTGATTCCACTGGCTACATCGCTGCGTTGGCTGGTGGTGATCACAATTTCCTGATCGCCACTGAATTTGATGCTGGCCAAATTGGTGGACGTTTCAACCATTCCAGGCATCCTGGGGCTCATGGCAAAAACACCATGCGGACAAGCATACAAGGTATCGAGTAACTTACCTGCAATGGCATCATCCAATACAAAATCGGGAGCATCGGTACTGGTCATTTCCATCATGAAACCAGGTTCGTTGGGGCCAATTTCAAGAGAGATATCATGCTTGAGGATGTTGAAATCGGCCATCAGATTTTCTTTGTAGCCATTTTGAACCATGAATACTGCATGTGCCTCACGTGCAATGGCATTTCGCAGGTTTCCACCGTCGATATGGGCAATCAGGATACCATACTTTTGCCAGGCCTCCCACATCATTCTCACCAACAATTTATTGGCATTACTCCTGCCTTTGTCGATATCGTCACCCGAATGGCCACCTTTCAATCCTGAAACTTTGAGCAAAAGAG
>JAFGVJ010000356.1 GCA_016938055.1 Prolixibacteraceae bacterium | reverse complement strand
ACTTTTATCAGCACTTCGGCCATTGTTGGCTTTGGCGGTGCTGCCGGTACTTTGGGAATGGGCTTGTTATGGCTCACGTTCCTCAATATTTTTGTGGGAATCTTCATCGCCTTTGTCATCTTTGGAAAACGTACCCGAAGAATGGGGCTGAACGTCGATGCACACACCTTTCCCGAGTTGCTGGGGAACCGCTTTCAATCCAAATTCATCCAGGGATTCGCCGGCGTTATCATCTTTCTGTTTATGCCCATTTATACGGCAGCTGTTTTGAAAGGTGGAACCGATTTTATCCAAACTCATTTTGGGATCGCCTATGAAGTTTCCTTACTTTTCTTTGCGGTTGTTGTAGCCTTATATGTTTGGATGGGTGGTTTAAAAGGGGTCATGTATACCGATGCCTTTCAGGGGACCATCATGTTTGCAGGGATGCTATTCCTGATTGTTTTCGCTTATTCAAAGCTTGGGGGAATTACCGAGGCACATCACCAGCTGAATGTATTGTTTGATAAACCCGAGGTGCAGGAACAAACGGCCAAACTGGTGAAAGGTGGTTTTCAGGGATGGACTTCGATGCCTAAAACAGGTTCCCCCATTTGGTGGTCCTTGGTTTCAACCATTGTGATGGGTGTTGGGATAGGCGTATTGGCTCAACCCCAACTGGTGGTTCGCTTCATGACCGTGAAAAGCAACCGTGATCTCAACCGTGCAGTAGTCTCGGGTGGTATTTTCATCATCATGATGACAGGTGTGGCCTTTATCATTGGTTCATTGTCGAATGTATTCTTTTTTAACGATTCAGGAAAAATTGCCCTCGTTGCTGCTGGTGGAAACGATAAAATTATTCCTGCGTTTATCAAATTATTTGTGCCCCGGTGGTTTGGGATTATCTTTTTCCTTTCACTGATTGCTGCGGCAATGAGCACGCTGAGCTCTCAGTTTCATGCCATGGGAACCGCAGTGGGGCGCGATATCTACGAAAAAGCACTTCAGAAAAAAGGCAATACAATTATTATCACTAAAACCGGAATCCTGGTAGCCATATTGTTGAGTGTAATTCTGGCGTTTCTGGCCAATAAACTCGATGCCAGTATGCAAATTATCGCTACAGGGACGGCATTGTTTTTTGGATTGTGCGCAGCATCTTTCCTGCCGGCCTATGTCTCTGCATTGTACTTCAGAAAGATTTCAACAAAAGCAGTTATTGCCGGTATGGTAACGGGTTTTATAGTGGGTGTGTTCTGGATCTTCTTTATTCATGAAAAAGAAGCATCGAGCCTTCAGCTGTGCATGGCGCTTTTTAACAAAACATCACTGGTGAAAGAAACCGGCCTGGCCAAGCTGGCCATGGTCGATCCAATCATTATCGCCTTTCCGGCTTCCATATTGGCCACTTTTATTGGTGCTCTTATGACGAAGAATAAGTTGCCTGACGAACATATTGATGCTTGTTTTAAAGGAATTTAAATTGACATTGTATCAAATCAAAAGCCTGTTCCACTTTTACAAGCGAAACAGGCTTTTGAATTTTTTTTATCTGCTGAATAGAATTCCCTTTTTCAAAGGATTTTGTTAATCGTACTTTTTGTTTTTTTTGGCAAGGCGTTTATCGGCCTTCTTTTCCTTCAAGCTTTTAACGGCTTCTTTTTTTGGTGAACTTTTCTGAACGCTTTTTTCTTTCGACATGGCTGTGTGTTTTAAGTACTTATTTGATAATCAATGAGTATCATCTGTTCTCGTTTCAAAACGAAGCCACCTGATGAACACGCTGAATTTACAACTTTATCGTTGATGATGAATTCTCTGCTCAATTTTTTTATACGATTGTTTTCGAATTGATTTTGCCTGAATCAGTTACTAATGATTTCATACAGTTCTTTTATTACGAAATGTTTTTATTTTTGACCTGAGCATCAATCATATGCTGTCCGATTGACAGGATCGGCTTTGTAAATCATTCAATATTAATGACTAACCCGATGAAGAAATTTCAAATTTTAAGTTTTATGCTACTAGTACTCTTTGCAATGGCGCTCAATTCCTGCAAAACTGCAGAAAAACAAAAGGCCATTGATCAGATCGACATGGATTTGACCGTTTCACCTGCCGATGATTTCGACCAGTACGCGAACGGAGGTTGGAAAGTGAACAATCCGCTTCCCGATGATAAAAGCCGATTTGGTTCGTTCGATAAACTTCGCGATGAAGCCGAAGAGCAACTTCAGTTGCTCTTCGATAAAATTGTTGCCGAAACTCATGAGCCCGGAAGTAACGGGCAAAAGATTGCTGATTTCTATCTGTTGGGCATGGATTCTGTAACCATCGAAAAACAGGGTATAGAGCCCATTCGGGCTTTGCTTGACGAAATTGAAGCGAGTACAAGCATCGATCAGGTTCAGCAGCTGATTATCAAGGGACATTTTGCCGGAAGGAGCTCACTATTTTCATTTTATGGCTCAGCCGACAAGCAAAACAGTGATTGGGTCATCGCCCAGCTTTCGCAAGGCGGATTGGGATTGAGCGACCGCGATTACTATACTTCTCAGGATGCCCGTTCACAGGAAATCAGGGACGAGTATGTTGCTCACATCTCGAAAATGTTTGTTTTGTGTGCATACGACGAAAACATTGCCAGAGAGTCTGCCCAAAAAATAATGGCCCTTGAAACCCGTTTGGCCGAAGCGTCCATGACCCGTCTGGAGCGCCGCGATCCTCATGCCACTTACAATAAAATGAACCTGATGACCTTGGCTGAATTATCTCCAGCTTTCGATTGGGATGGATTTTTTACGACCATGGGTTTTCCGGGTCAGGAAGAAATCAATGTGGGAATGCCTGAATTTTTTAAGGAAATCAGTCAGATGATGTTGGATGTCCCGCTTGAAGACTGGCAAGCTTACCTGAGCTGGAATGTGATCAACGGTGCTGCTCCTTACCTGAATGCTGCCCTGGTCAATCAGGATTTTCAGTTTTATGGGAAAATCATGAAGGGTCAGGAGCAAGATCGTGACCGTTGGAAACGGGTTCAGGGAACCACCAGCAGTGCCTTGAGTGAAGCCATTGGTCAATTGTATGTGGCTGAATATTTTCCGCCCGAAGCCAAAGAAAGAATGATTGATTTGGTTGAAAACCTCAGGGTAGCGCTGGGCATGCGCATCGATCAACTGGAATGGATGAGTGCCGAAACCAAGGTAAAAGCCCATGAGAAACTAGCCACCATCAATGTGAAGATTGGTTATCCCGACAAATGGCGCGATTATTCGGAACTGGACATTCAGCGCGATAGTTATTACGCCAACGTGCTGCGTTCGAGGGCATTTGCCGCTGCCTATAACCGTAACAAAATCAACAAGCCGGTCGATCAATCGGAATGGTACATGCCACCACAAATGGTCAATGCCTACTACAGTCCGTCCATGAATGAAATTGCTTTCCCGGCTGCCATTCTTCAGCCACCTTTCTTCTATCTCGATGCCGATGATGCCGTGAATTACGGTGCCATCGGGGTGGTTATCGGTCACGAAATCACCCATGGTTTCGATGATCAGGGACGGAAGTACGACAAGGAAGGCAACCTGAACGACTGGTGGACTGCCGAAGACGGAGAGCGTTTCAACGAGCGGGCCCAGGTGCTGATTGATCAGTACAACGAATTTATGGTGCTGGATACCATTCCTGCCGATGGCAAACTTACTTTGGGCGAAAACATTGCCGACCTGGGAGGTTTGAACATCGCGTTAACAGCTTTCAGAAATGGTAGCAATCAGCAGGAATCCATCGATGGTTTCACTCCTGAGCAGCGTTTCTTCCTGGCATACGCTCACCTTTGGGCCAGCAATGTGCGCGACAAGGAAATTCAGCGTTTAACCAGGGAAGATGTGCATTCGCTGGGGCGTTTCCGCGTGTTGGGACCTTTGAGAAACATGCCCGAATTCCATGCAGCTTTCGATGTAAAAGAAGGTGATTACATGTACCTTGCACCCAAGGAACGTGCCATCATTTGGTAAGAAGATCAATCTGTAAGGCAAATTCAAAAACGTAAATACATTTTTGAATTTATCGTCGATCCAGGCAAATCCGGTCACGAAGTAGCTGAATCTATGGCTACTTCGTGACCGGATTTTCATTTGAGAGCAAAGGGTATTGCGTCGTAAAATAGCCCGGAGCAATTCAGCTGAGGATTTTTCATCATGCTAAAAGAAAGATATTTTTATGTAATGAGCAATCGATTGCGCAAAAAGTTTATCTTTGCAAAGTGGAACACGAAAAAGTAACCATACACACTATTGCAGCCCGGCTCAATTTGTCGGCATCGACCGTTTCGAGAGCCCTGAGCGGGAACATTCGTATCAGCCAAAAAACACGAGAGCTGGTTCAGCTTACAGCGCTTGAATTGCAATACCGTCCCAATCAGTTGGCTTCCAACCTGAGGAAAGGGAAGGGGAACCTCATTGGTGTAATCATTCCGCGCATCAACCGGCATTTCTTTTCTCATGCCATTGCCGGAATGGAAACCATCACCAATCCCGCGGGTTATAACCTGATGATTTGTCAGACCAACGAAGACGGGAAAAGTGAGTTGGAAAGCCTGCAAACCCTCATCAGCAACAAAGCCGATGGCATCATCATGTCCATTGCCATTGGAACAGAGAACGGTCAACACATTGAAAATGCCGTAAAACAGGGTGTTCCCGTGGTGTTGTTCGACCGTGTTTTTCCCCGGATGAGTGTCGACCAGGTGGTCAATGACAATTACGCCGGTGCATACGAAGCTACCCGCCATTTGCTACAACAGGGTTACCGAAACATTGTCCATTTTGCCGGGCCACTTCATCTGAATGTCTACAACGATCGATACAAAGGTTATGCTCAAGCCATGCAGGAAGCAGGTGTTCTGCTTACTGATTCGATGGTGTTTGAAAATGTCCTTACACGCAAAGGGGGAGAGGAAGTAGCCGAAGCTTTGCTGGCTTCAGGAACTCTACCCGATGCCATTTTTTCGGCCAGCGACTTTTCTGCTCTGGGAGCCTTGCTGGTGTTGAAAAAAAATGGCGTGAACATCCCTGAAAACTTTGGCATTTGTGGCTTTGCCAACGAACCATTTACCGAGTTGACCGAACCCGGTATCACTACTTTGGAACAGTTTAGCGAGGAAATTGGTAAAACTGCTGCCCGTATGCTCATTGAACGCATT
>JAFGVJ010000355.1 GCA_016938055.1 Prolixibacteraceae bacterium | reverse complement strand
TCTTGTCCCAATTTTCTGGGTGAAATCATTGAGTGGGCCGGCTTTGCCCTGCTTTGCTGGAGTTTCCCATCACTGGCTTTTCTGATCTGGACCATGGTGAATTTGATACCCAGGGCACTGGACCATCATCGGTGGTACCGGACTCATTTTGAGGGTTACCCCCAACAGCGAAAAGCCATACTGCCGAAGTTGCTGTGATGCAGAAGGATTCCCTTTCTCTCTTTCCTGCTCAAAACCCTCATTGTCTTTGCTGTTTTACCATAGTGAGGTAGACAGAAAATCCCTATAGGGATTTCCTGTATATCCCTATAGGGATTTTGTCTAAATCCCTATAGGGATTTCCTTAATATCCTTCGAGGGATTTTATCGAAATCCTTCGAGGGATTTACCTTAAACCCATCACGAATTAGTTGGTATTCGTCTTTTGCTTATTTGTGTTGAAGGTCCGAAGCTTGAATGTTATTGCCGGTTGTAAGCGTTTTGTTGAGCTGCAAGATCCTCAGTACGCCCGAATTCAGGAGTTTTATCCTAACTTCGACCCGATACGCCCCATCGATCAGTTCGGGTATTTGAAAAATCAATTTGGTGGGATGGTTTTGGGCAACGACGGTAACTTGTGTTTCCAATCCATTGCTGTGGATGAAGTAGATACCTTGAAGTGGATCGGTGGTGTCTATTTGTAGTTTTGAACCACTGAGTTCGCCAATACCTTTTGATGTGATCACTGAGTTAAAAGATTGGCTGTTTACATCGAGGAATTGCGAAAGAACAGGGACCTGTTCATAAAAAGCCAATTTTTCAGGTTTAATTTGACCAATTGTTTTCCGGAGGCGTTTACCCGGGCTCAGTTTATACCTGATGACGTGTCGTGATGGATCGAAGGTGTCATCGGGGCCATTAAAGGTTCCTCCTACCACGGGCATCCCATTGAAGAAAGGCAAATTGAGCGGCCTTCCGTTGGCAATTTGTGTTTCGCACTCAGTAAAGAACAGGTCGATCACGGCCATGATATCGGTTTGGGTAAGCGAGGTGCCCCTTTTCAGCATGTTGTTCACAATGTCGTCGAAGGTACAGCTGCTTTCCAATATTGGTTTTGCCAACCAGCTGTCGGGCGCATTCTTGAGGGGACTTTTCAGCAGGCTATATTTCAGCGTTTCCATAGATGGTGGTTTTAGTTCAATGGTTTAAACTCGTTCTGCAAATGTAATGAAATAGCTTTCAAGTTACACTAAATCAATCTACTTCCCTTCATTCCTCTCAACAGATTTTGAAAGTTCATACGCCACATTCCCGTTTACCAGCCGCATCATGCTTTCTTCGGCGGTGCCAAAACTGAGCAGGTTGATGCTGCTGTACCAGACAATTTTTTGATCGATGATGGCAAACTTTTGATGGATGTTGGGTTTGAAGAGCAGTGTAGCACCTATATTTTTCAAAATGGCAACAGTATCATTCCACGAGTTCAAATCTTTTGGTTTGGTTGCTGCTTCGGGGCGGGTAATGATAGTTACCACAACACCATTCTGTATTGTCCGTAAAAGATCGGCGCTCATTTGTATTGTTCGCTTTTTGGTGATGAACGGACTAACTATGACAATTTCTTTCGCCGCATTGAGAATATCGCTTGAATAAACCGTTTGAAAATTGTTTTTGTCGAAGATGATGTTTTCAGCCTCCTCCAAGATGGAATCACCTTTGATCTTGTACCCAATGGATGCATAACCCGAAAGCCGTCTTTGGTACATCTTTTCGAGCATCCGAATGTGAACATCCACATAGTCGTAAACAATTACCTCTTTTTTTCCTTCGTAAAGTCGGTGAAGCCTACCCGCATACTGTTGCAGGGTCCCTTTCCACGAAATAGGCATGGCAAGAAAAAGGGTGTCGAGCCGGGGCTCGTCAAAACCTTCACCAATGTAGCGGCCTGTTGAAACGATAAGTATAGGTTTTTCGCTTGAAGCATTTGTGATAAGTGTTAAAGCTTCCCTTGTGATTTTTGCACTTTTGTTTCCGGTTATCGAAATCACATCCGATATTTGTTTTCGAAGTTCATTGGCGAGTAACTCAACGTGTGCGGTCCGCTCAGTCAGAACGATGCAGTTTCGTCCTTCGTTATAACATGAAATACATCATTAATAATTTGTTGGTTTCTGGTTTCATCATCAACTATTCCAGCATAAAAGTCGGTGATGGTTGACGCTATTTCATCGAATGATGGAATTCGAAATGAAGTAAAACGAGGAATGATGTAATGGTCGAATGGACGTTTCTCTGCCTGCTTCCTGGCATCATCGCGAAACCGAATGGGGCCGCATTGCATGGTGATGATGGGGTGATGACCATCTTTTCGGGTTGGGGTTGCCGTTAATCCATAAACATAACGGGCTGTGATTTTCTTCAAGATCAATTCAAAGCTGAAGGCCGAAACATGGTGGCATTCATCTACGATCACCATTCCGTAACTTTTCACACATTCTTCAACCTCGCCCTCGCGGCTCAGCGATTGCATAACGGCAATGTCGATAATTCCGGTCAACTCTTTTTTACCTCCACCGTATTGGCCGATAGTGCTTGGGGTTTTCTTCCTTTTATTAGTTTGTGTATCGGGTAGCGACTCGTTGATGGTCAGAAATTCTTCAATTCTGGCTTTCCATTGTGCAACCAGACTGATGCGGTTCACCAGAATTAGCGTATTTACCTTACGTTCAGCAATCAGTTTTATTGCAGCAACTGTTTTCCCAAAGGCTGTTGTGCCACAAAGTACACCAATGTTGTATTCCAGCATTTTCTCAATGGCTAATGGTTGCTCACCTCGCAGCTCGCCTTTGAAATGTACATCGATTTTTTTTCCGTAATTGGTTTTGTCTTCCCATTCAAGTA
The DNA here is from genome assembly GCA_016938055.1 of Prolixibacteraceae bacterium. Classification (GTDB taxonomy): domain Bacteria; phylum Bacteroidota; class Bacteroidia; order Bacteroidales; family Prolixibacteraceae; genus Roseimarinus. The sequence goes on along the minus strand of JAFGVJ010000355.1, from coordinate 5,235 downwards.
TGATTTTAAATTTTGAAGCCATTTCTACTAAATCAGCTTCACAACCGCGGGGCAGACATAAATATTCAGTCGTTTCATCGGTGCAAGAAATGATGCGGGGCTTGTTGAAGGTAAACAAACGCATGGCTTGGGCTTTGTAGAATTCGGGGTTTTTAAAGGCTGCTAACCTTTTTAACTGGTTTAATGCCCGTTGTGAACATCCCTCTTTTGGTACGAAAAGCATGTTCGCTTTTGTGATGGTCATTAGCGGCGGGAAATCATCTTTTCGTAGTTCTAACTTCACTGTTTCCCACGGTTTCTGTTCCTCTTCATCATCCTTTTTCAGCATTCCAAGTTCGTTGCCGTCACATAGTTTTGAGATCAGGTACTCAACCCTTTTTTCTGAAAGACGAGGGATAGATGACAAAAAAGCCCATTGATCATGGTAAGGCTGAAATGATTCGTCGATAAAAGCACTGTTGCCATTTGCTCGTGCAGCTTTTTGAAGGGGTAACGCAATCAGGTTTCCAAACCCACCTTTAGGCATAGTATCCTGGTTTGGGAAAAGCCGGTCGTACGATTTGAATGGTATATCGTGCTGTTTGCTCATGGCATTCGTGAGCATGGCACTTCCGAATTTCCTTGCAATTGAAGCAGATATGGCTTGTTCGAAAAAGAACCATACATGTGCGCCGTTGCCTGAACGCGAACGTTCAACGGCGGTTGGGATATCGAATGAGGAACAAACACTTTGTAAGGTCGATACATCTTTATGCCAGCCCTCATCATCGAAATCGATAGCTAAAAAATGGCAGGTTTCGTTCAGCAGTAAGGGGTAAATTCCAACAACAAGATTGTTTTGTCCACGAAGGTGGGCTTCAACAATATTTTCATCCAATGGAATGTATTCTTTTTGCTTGCAATTGGCACACGATACTTTGGGCTTTTGACAGATACCTGGTTTCCATTCGTTGGAACATGCTGGAGAATAGCCAGAAGTCTCTTTTTTTTGGTTTTCCCAACGGCAGGCAAACACATCATCGCGTCCTTTAAAGAGCGATAGGAAAAGTTGGATTTTTTCTGAAGAAGGAGAATTATTGGTTATGGCTGGCTCGACTGATTCTATTTGTTTCTGTTCAACAAGTGAGTTGAATAAGTCAGTTATTACTGCTGGTTCAATTTCATTTTCAGTTTGTTCAACCTCAATGCCTAGTTGTCGCCTAAGCCGCTCGATCTCTTCCCTCAATTTTCTATTTTCAGCAAGTAATTCCTTGTTAGTTTTTAGATGGTTGTCGAAATCATTTTGCATTTAAATGAGGTTTTCTGTTTACTCAATTTTGAAGCGCTTAACCAAAGCTCTTGCAAATGCTGCATATTCATTTTCATTGCCACAACATTTTTTTATTATTTCTTTTCCTTCTTCATCTCCTTGTTTTGCTTTTAATGCAGCAAAAGCCATAATTGTTACAATGTAGCTTCGATGTTTTACTAATTCAGATCGGTTTAGTCCTAGTACCTCTTCCGTTGTAATTGCTCTTTTATTGTTATTTTTTGGAATTACATTGGCAACACCAACATAAGGATCATATTCAAAATAAAAAAAGTCATCTGGATTTTCCTCTACAGGATTTATAAGTGGTCCACTCTCGTAACTTTCTGGAAATTTATCTCCTTTGTATTCCTTCCCATTACAAATTTCACAGCTAAGCATCAAATTGTCCCAATCATAGCAAAGATCAGGGAATTTTGATTTTGGGTGGAAGTGTTCAATGTGCCCAAAGCCGATATGTGAAATATGACTTTCGCAGTATGCACATTTATCAGAGAACATTCTTCTTAACGAATCCTTTATCTGTTTGTGTTTGTATTTACTATATGCTAGATCCAGCTTTTTCCTTTTTGAAGTAGATTTGTTTAAAAGGAATTCAGATAATGCTATCTCTAAGGTTGACTTCCATTTCTCCTCTTTGCTTATCAGAATTTCTGGTTTATCAATTCGGGTAATCTGTATCATTTCCAGTTTTTCTTGATAAATTCACTCAAGTTTTTTTCCGTTTCAGATTCTATGGCATTGTATCCCAGTGCTCCTTCAACAAAAGGAATTACTGTCTGCATTTCTTGTTTTTCACGTGAGTTTAATTTCTGTTTTTTCTTTAGCGTATAATATCTGTCGATTTTTTCTTGAGTTTGTGGAGAATATACAGAAATTAAATTGAAAGCCTCGCTGCGCAAAATATCATCAACACTTTTAGTGTGGATATTCGTGATTTGGTCTATTGCAGTTTTATCGCCATTTCGAAAAAACCTATAAGTAACTGCATCATCACCAGCACCGGCAGCAACCAACGGGCTATGGGTTGCCATTATGAATTGAATATTGGGAAATGTTTTTCTTAACAATCCGGCAATAGTGCGCTGCCAGGTTGGATGAAGATGAATATCCAACTCGTCGATTAATACAACCCCCTGTTCATTTAATGGATTTTCACTTTCAGGAAAAGCATTGATTAAACGCCAGACCAAATCACCTGCAAGTGCCAAAACACTTCGAAAACCATCGGAAAGAGCTACAGTTGAAACTTTCTCTCCATTTACATTGAACCAAATACGACCATCGGTATCAATAGAATCAAATGAATTTCCTTGTGGCAACAATTGATTGAATGCTTTTATGCTCCACTCTTTTTGTCGTTGCGCAATTTCATCACCACTTTTTGAAATACGATAATCGAGATAAACCATCCATGTTTCAAAGGCTTCAAGTGCATCATCTTCTTTAAACTGAGAAAAGAAGTTGGTGAAACGTGAAGGCGTTTGCAGTGAAGGGACGATGATGCGGCTATTGTTTCTCGATAAACGCCTGAATGCACCATAACCAGCTCCGAACCATCCTTTACCTTTAGGTAATAAAGCATTCTGACGAAGCCAAGGCAATGTTTTACTATTTGTGTCTTCAGTGATTACTGGCTCTGTAAATACTTTATTATTAATATCAAGTTTTTCGTTGCCAGTTACATATAGGGTATACTGAAATACTTTCCGTTCTTTTTTATCACCTCCAAATTGGCCAGGGTCATTTAGCCCCTGATGCAAACGCACAGTTAATTTTCCAGCTTTTGCTTTATTCTTTAACCAACCTTCGGGCTTTATAAGCTGATTGGCACCTTCAGGTCCGGCTATCATAATGGCCAACGCTTGTAATATGGTGCTTTTCCCAGTTCCATTTTCACCTAATAAAGTTATCCACGGATAAGGTTCTTTGGTTGAACCAAAACGAATCGTTTGTTTTTCAAAACACTTCACGTTTTCAATGGAAAGTAATTCTATCCACATTGGCTAATATCTTAATATTGATTTTATAAAAGTCAAATATAATAATTCCAATGGCTTAATTTACTCCTAATCTCATTTAAAGCATAGATTGGCAAGTTGCCCAAACAACCTTTTTTTCTGAAATCTGACATGGAACTTCGAATGGCATTGTTCATTTCGTTCAATACAAATCCTCGAACGAATTTTGTGTTTTGCTATATTTTTTCGAACGACTTTCTGCATTTAAAACTGATAAACCACTTTGCATTCCACCCGGTCGTTGGCGGTGTAGCTTCCAAAAAAGCTTTCCCTTGGGCCTTCGAGAATGTTGGCAAGTGCTGGCAGGGTGAATACCATTTCCACGCCCATCACTTGAAATCGTAGATTCGAAAGCAACAAATACCCATTCGTTCGTTACCAAAATTCTTTTGAAACCAAGTTGTATCATCATTATTTCATTCGCTGATTTCGTATTTTATTGATTTAATCAATAAGTTGTTGAATACTTTTAATGCAGTTTGCGTGAGTTAATCGCATTTTCTCCCTCTCAAAAAACTTCGCAATGAAAGGCTTAGCAAAAAAGTTAAAAAGTGTATAAAAAATGCTCAACTTTTCTAAGCGCTTTGTGTTGTTTTGGTGGCAGCACATTTTGCTGTTGTTTAATCTCAATTAATATTTTAAATTACAGTGCCAACACAATGCTGATGAATGGAAACGGGAAGTGTTGAAAAATTAGCTTGAAGGATGTTGTGAAAAGATGACCTAAACCTGACTGATCTTGTCCTTTGGCTTCTATGAATGAAAAATAAAAACAACTAAATAAACATGAGTCATCAAATCTTTAAAGTGCAACGAATGCTTCATTTATCGTTATCGGCACTTTTGTTATTCTCCTGTTTGATAGGTTCAGCCGCTGAATCTGATGCTGAATCCGGTAAACATTCCCGTAGTGATGTAAAACAAGGTGAACGCTATTTCAAAGGTTTGCTGCCCAAAGGCACAAAAAATCCTTCCTGTGCTTCGTGCCATTACTACAAGCCGGCCGATACCATCAACTGGAACCCGGCAGCCATCGAAATTGCACAATTGTATCAGGGAAAATCAGTTGAAGATTTGGAGGAAGTCCTGCTTTCCCCTTTTGGCAAAGTGATGTCGGTAGCTCACGGGAACATTGATGTGCCACAAGATCAAATCCCGTTTGTAAAAGCCTATATGGACCATCTGGCCGAAAACGGTTTACCTCAGGAAAAACCTTCTTTTTTACGTTTGTTGTTGTTCCTGATTTTGGGACTGGTCATTACCTGGGCCCTGCTCGACCTCTTGTGGTTTAAAAAATTGAAGTTTAAGCCCATTCCCATCGTGATTTTCCTGGCCGCTTTTGGCTACCAGATGAACATGGTCTACGAAGAAGCGGTGAAACTCGGTCGTAGTCAGGATTATCAACCCGATCAGCCCATCAAGTTTTCACACGAAGTACACGCCGGTGCAAACCAGATTGATTGCATGTATTGCCACCATACTGCCGATGAATCCAAGTCGGCCAATATTCCGTCCACCTCGCTGTGCATGAACTGTCATATTGTGGTACGCGAAGGTTCCCGTTCCGGAAAATTTGAAATCAACAAGTTGGTTCAGGCTTACGAAGAAGGTCGTTCCATTGAATGGATCCGCATCCATCAACTGCCCGATCATGTATTTTTTGCCCATGCCCAGCACGTGGGGGCAGGTAAACTCGATTGTACCGAGTGCCACGGAAAAGTTGAAGAAATGCATATTGTGAAGCAGGAAAACGACCTTTCGATGGGTTGGTGCCTCGAGTGCCACCGAACCTCCAAGGTCGATTTTGCCGACAATCCTTACTATCATACTTTTGAACAATTCCACAAGGACCTGAGCCAGGGCATGCGTGATTCCATCATGGCCAGCGACATTGGTGCCAACGAG
>JAFGVJ010000354.1 GCA_016938055.1 Prolixibacteraceae bacterium | reverse complement strand
TCCCGGGTAACAACCAATATTTTGGGTATAAGGCCAATATGACATTACGACCCTGAAAGGGTCATATCTGAATAACCCCGGGTGAAATGAAATGGAAACCGGGGTTAGAAGCTAAGCACGAAGCCCTCCGGCCACGGTATCCTATTGGAAAAAACTCCGACGCTGTATGGCCGGAAAGCACAACTTTTTAAAATGAAACTGTTTTGTGTTTTAATTATGTGCTGAATGTTCATACCATTTCTGATGTTCTGACTCAAAAGGTGATCATTCATTAATTCATCTTCATCTTATTGATAGAGTATTTTTTTATTGGATGATAAAAATGAATATAACAACATAAATCATCACGTGTATGGAAAAAAAATACCGTTTTTTCAGTACCTACTACGACAAGGAATTGTTGAGGAAATCAATTCTTTGTTTAAACGAGCATCAAATTGATTACCAAGTGCAAAATGTAGTCGATCAGGTTCATGCCCGTGCCCCTTTGAGCAGTTATTTTGAAGCGGAGCTTCACATTGAAGAAAACGAATTTGACCGGGCCGATGAGTTGTTGAAAGCGTTGCTCGAAGAAGCATGAGTTACAAACAAACGAATAACGATTGCATACCATGAAAATCATCATCACCGGTTCAACCGGAATGGTAGGAGAAGGCATTTTGCTTGAATGCCTCAGCCTGCCGCAGATCAACCACATTTTAAGTGTAAGCCGCAAACCCTGCGGCATAGTGCACCCAAAACTCAGCGAGTACATTGTGCCCGATTTTTTGGCACTTGATGTGAACGATGAAAAACTGAAAGGTTACGATGCCTGCTTTTTTTGTGCCGGGATCAGCTCTGTGGGGGTAAGCGAAACAGATTATCATCGGATGACTTACGATACCACAATGCATTTTGCCCGCTGCACCGGGCCCAATCCAAACATGAGTTTTATTTACGTGAGCGGTGGGGGAACCGACAGCAGCGAGATGGGACGGATGGCCTGGGCACGCATCAAAGGAAAAACCGAAAACCACCTGATGCAATTGCCCTTTAAACAAGCTTTTGGCTACCGGATTGGTTTTATGATCCCGGCGAAGGGCCAGAAAAGGGTCCTTTCTTATTACCAATATTTTGCCTGGCTGATTCCCCTCATCAAACTGTTTTTCCCCAACTTCATCACCAGCATGAACCAGGTGGCCCTTTCCATGTTGTATGTATACGAAAAGGGCTATCACAGCAATGTGATCCATGTAAAGGATATAAAAAAACTGGCAAAAAAAATTTGAACAATGACTAAGCAAAAATGGACTTTTGAAAACATCCCCGATTTGAAAGGGAAGTATATCATCGTGACCGGAGGCAACAGCGGTCTGGGCTACGAATCGGTGAAGGCTTTTGCGCTGAAAGGGGCCAGGGTGGTGCTGGCCTGCCGGAACATGGAGAAAGGCGAAAAAGCCAGGCTTGAAATATTGAAAGAAAAACCTACTGGTGATATTTTAGTGATGCAGCTCGATCTGGCCAGCCTGGCTTCGGTGAAGGCATTCTCCGACAAAATGATGCAGGAATTCGAGCAACTCGATGTGCTGCTGAACAATGCCGGCATCATGGCCACACCCAATGTGAAAACGGCCGATGGCTTCGAGGCCCAGCTGGGAACCAACCACCTGGGGCATTTTGCCCTCACGGGGCATTTGCTTCCATTGCTGAAGGCAACACCGGGTTCACGCGTGGTGAACGTGAGCAGCCTGGCCCACAAGGGCGGAAAAATGGATTTCAACGACCTGATGTTTGAAAAAGGGCGCAAGTTCAGACCCATGCGTGCCTATGGACAGTCAAAATTAGCCAATCTGTTGTTTACCTATGAATTGCAGCGTTATTTCGAAGCCCGTAACATCAACAGTCTGGCAGTGGCGGCGCATCCGGGAGGTTCTAATACCCGGCTGGCCAATCATTTCGAAACCAATCCTTTCATGGAATGGGTGTCGAAGCTTGCAAGGGGAGCCATGCAGTCGGCTGCGATCGGTGCCTTGCCGCAAATCAGGGCTTCGGTCGATCCCGGCGCACAAGGGGCCGACTACTACGGTCCCGACGGGTTGGGTGAGATTTTTGGCCATCCGGTGAAGGTTGGTTCTTCTGCAGCATCGCGTAACAAGGAGGATGCCCGTCAGCTTTGGGAATGGTCAGTACGCAAGACAGGGGTGGCATATTAGCCACCAAATCAATAAACCGGACTACACCACTCCTCAGCTGGGTGGAATTTACTTTCTGCTGCCCACCGAATGCCACGTTTTTGAATTTCAAGTGCTTCCGGAACATTAAAGTCGGTTACAACATGCCCAAGCGAGGAATAGAAGACCCTCCCTTTGCCATATTGTTTCTTCCAAACAACAGGGATCACGCAACCATTGATCCAGGAAGCATGGTCGGCATTGAATTTTGTAGTGGCCAATACCTTCACATTTGGATCGACATGCATGTAGTATTGCTCCGAGTGCATTTTAAAATTCTTCAGTCCTTTGGTTATTGGGTCTTTCTTGTCAGTAATGTTTACACCATAATCAATAACGCCGCCGGGGTGTGCAACCCACTGGCCGCCAACCATGAACTGGTATTCAACATTGTTTCTGAACGAATCGCCAATTCCACCGTGCCAGCCAGCCAGGCCAACACCCCGTTTGATTGCTTTTAACAATCCTTCTTCCTGTGCTTTTGTAATTTGACCCATGGTCCATATCTGAACAATCAGGTCAATAGAATTCATGATTGAATCGATTGTATATATGCCGAGTGAATCAGACACAATTACTTCAGCACCTTCGGATTGCATCCAGGGCACAAATAGCTCTGAGCAGGGAATGGGATCGTGCCCATCCCATCCACCATGGACAAACAATATTTTTTTGCCTTTGAGCGAAGGTTCCCCCTCTTTATTCAATGCAGCCCCTGATGCCGAAGTTGTAACGTTAAAAAAAAATAGAAAGGCTATGCTAAGCAGCCAGCTTGATAATTTATAGGTCGTCATTTCGATTAAATCTAATTTGGTTATTAAAGTTTATATCCTTCGCGATATTCACGGTGCAACAGTTTGTCGGCTTCGGAATCGTTTACGAACTTCTGGCTTACAGGATCCCAATCCAACGGACGGTTAAGATTTGTAACAATATTGCCCAAAATTCCCAGTGAACCTGAACGGTGCCCTGCTTCGATGGGGGCAATGGTATCTTTGCGCGAACGCAATGATTCAATAAAATTCACCAAATGAGGCGTTCCTGTTTCGTAAGCTAAATTTGTTTTCGATTTTTCTTCAATGGGGAGAAGTGAGTTGTCCGATGCTGAATAATGGCTTCTGGATACTTCAATCCATGCATCATCGCTTTGAAATTTTATACCAAACTCTTTTCGTTCATTGAATGGTTCATTGGCCATTA